>NZ_JBRRDW010000012.1:0-107064 GCF_056759895.1 Stenotrophomonas sp. STEN038 | reverse complement strand
GGCGTCTGTTTTTTTTTTCGCGCAGAGCGGGCGGGGGGTGGGGGGTGCCGGCGGGGACTTAACTCGCGCCCCCACTCTCCGCGGCCCTGGGAATCCCGGGCCCCCCTCCACCCCCCCCGGGGGCGCCACTACAAAAGCTTGGCTCCCCAAGTGCTTCGCCCTTACCCTCGGCCCTTTCCCGCTAGAAGATGGGCTTCCAGGCCTCGACCTTCGCAGATGACCGATCCCCGCCAACTCCTCCGCCAACAACTGCGCCAGCGCCGCCGCGACATTCCTGCTGCGGAGCGCATCGCCGCTGCCGAAATGCTCGCCACACACCTGCTGTCCCTGCCTTTCGCCGGGATCAGTGGCCATGTTGCCGGTTATTGGGCGATGGACGGCGAAATCGCGCTACACCGCTGGCAGATGCAGTTGCCGCCGCAGCAGACCTATTGCCTGCCGGTCCTGCACGGCAAGCTGCTGCGCTTCGCCCCGTGGCGCCCCGGGCAGGCGCTGGTCAGCAACCGTTATGGTATTCCGGAACCGGATATCGACCCCGCGCAGGCACTTCGGCCGGAGGAAATGGCCTTGGTCATCGCCCCGCTGGTGGGCTTTGATGACGGTGGCCGGCGGCTGGGCATGGGGGGCGGCTGGTATGATCGCAGCTTCGCATTTCGGCAGCGCCAGGCCGCGCCGCCGTGGTTGGTTGGGGTAGGTTTCTCCGCCCAGCAGGTGCCGTCATTGCCGGTCGAGGACTGGGATGTGGCGGTGGATGCCATCTGTACCGAGCAGGCCACTCTCTACCCGGAACCGTTGAACGCATGACCGCCCGCAAGCGCTACTGGCTGATGAAGTCCGAACCGGACGCCTTTTCCATCGACGACCTGCAGCGCGTAGGCACCGAACCATGGAATGGCGTTCGCAACTACCAGGCGCGCAATTTCATGCGCGATGGCATGAAGGTCGGCGATGGCATCCTGTTCTACCACTCCAATACCAAGGTGCCGGGCATCGTCGGCATTGCCACGGTGGCCAGCGAGGCCTACCCGGACGACACCCAGTTCGACCCGGAATCCGATTACCACGACCCCAAGAGCACGCGCGAGCAACCGCGCTGGATGCTGGTGGACGTGGGTTTCGAGCGCAAGCTGGCGCAGGTGATCGCACTGGACGAGATCAAGCTGCATGCCGAAGAACTGGGCGAAGGTTTCCCGCTGACCGCCAAGGGCAACCGCCTGTCGGTGTTCCCGGTTACCGCCGCGCAGTGGAAGCTGCTGTTGTCGCTGGAAAAGAAAGCCAAGTAAGCCTCTTTTGCTGCTGTAGGAGCGGCGTCAGCCGCGAAGCTGACAACGTTTCAGATCCCCGGCTTCGCGGCTCACGCCGCTCCCACAAAAGAAACCTTTTTCCAACCTGATTGAGCCCACCATGTCTGAAGCCAAGCGCCTGGCCGCCGAAAAAGCCATCGAGTACGTGCAGAAGGGAATGATCGTCGGTGTCGGCACCGGTTCTACCGTTGCCTACTTCATCGAAGCCCTGGCCCGCATCAAGGACCAGATTGAAGGTGCGGTCTCCAGTTCCGACCAGAGCACCGCCCTGCTCAAGGGCCACGGCATCGAGGTGCTGGACTTGAACCACACCGGCGGCCTGTCGCTGTACGTGGACGGCGCCGACGAGTGCGACGGCAACAAGAACCTGATCAAGGGCGGCGGCGCCGCACTGACCCGCGAGAAGATCATCGCCGAGGCCAGCAAGCAGTTCGTCTGCATCGTCGACCCGAGCAAGCAGGTCAAGGTACTGGGCAAGTTCCCGCTGCCGGTGGAAGTGATCCCGATGGCGCGCAGCCTGGTCGCCCGCGAGATCCTTGCCCTGACCGGCGGCCAGCCGGTATGGCGCGACGGCGTGGTCACCGACAACGGAAATCTGATTCTGGACGTGCACAACCTGGCCATCACCGACCCGGTGAAGCTGGAACAGCAGCTCAACCAGATTCCCGGCGTCGTTACCGTAGGTTTGTTCGCCCGCCGCCCGGCTGACGTAGTCATCATCGGCGGCGAGCCGCCGCAGGTGCTGTAAGCCAAGCCAGCAAAGCTATTGCTATTGCTGTTGCTTTGGCTTTGGCAGCTGCTCCAGCTTTGGCTTGTTGCTCTTCCCTTCTCCCGTTCACGGGAGAAGGTGCCCAACGGGCGGATGAGGGGAAGCTTTTGACTTCCAATAGATTCCTGCAATGCCCGCAACCACACCGGTTCCCAACCATGCCCACATCCTTCCTGCGCACCCTCCTCGCCCTTTCCCTGCTCGCCCTGGCCGGCTGCGCCAGCGCCGACGGCAAGCATTGGGTGGAACTGGCCGGTACCCGCTACACCGTGGAACTGGCGCAGAACGACGAAACCCGCGCCCGCGGCCTGATGTTCCGCGACCAGATGGACGCCGACCACGGCATGTTGTTCGTCCACGATCGCGAAGAACCGCAGGCGTACTGGATGAAGAACACCAAAATCCCGCTGGACATCCTGTACTTCGACAGCCAGCGCCGCCTGGTCGGTCAGCAGCGCGATGTGCCGCCGTGCTCGGCCGGCGACATGTGCCCGCCCTACCCCAGCTTCAACCCGGCCTTGTACGTGCTGGAGCTCAATGCCGGCCAGGCCGCCAAGCTCAAGCTGGAAGACGGTGCCGAGCTGACCTTCGGCCCCGGCATCACGACTGGCAACTGACTGAGACGCACATGTTGAACAGCGGCGCCCTTGAACCGGCGCCGCTTTGCCGCCAGTCTTGGGGGCATGTCTGAAACACGCATTACCCTGCCGCAGTGGGAAGAACTGGCCGGCTTGCCCGATGAGGCACTGCCGCTGCTGTCGACTGCCCTGCTGATAGCCCGCGACGAATACCCCCAGCTGGACCCGGCCGCCTACGACCGCGTGCTGCAGGCCCATGCCGATCATTTGCGGGTGGAAGTGGACGCCATCGGCGAATGGCCGCTCAAGGTTGCCGCCATCAACAACCACCTGTTCAACGAAGTCGGTTACAGCGGCGACAACGACGAGTACTACGACCCGCGCAACAGCTACCTCAACGAGGTGTTCGAGCGTCGCCTGGGCAACCCGATTTCGCTGGCGCTGGTGCAGATCGAAGTCTCGCGCCGGCTCGGCCTGCCGTTGGAAGGTATTTCCTTCCCCGGCCATTTCCTGGTGCGGCTGCCAGTGGAAGACGGCGTGCTGATCATGGACCCGTTCAACGGTGGTCGACCACTGAGTGTGGATGAGCTGCGCGAGCGAGCGCGCAGCAATCTGGGCGGCGAAACCCCGGACGACAACGTGCTGGCGCAGATCCTCGACCCGGCCCCGCACCGTGCCATCCTGATGCGCATGCTGCGCAACCTGCACGGCGTCTATGCCGAACGCGGCGAATGGGACCGCGCCGCACGTAGTGCCGACCGCATCCTCAAGCTCGTCCCCGAGCAGGCCGATGCCGTACGCGATCGCGGCTTGGCCTACATGCAACTGGAGCACCTGGCCGGTGCCCGCGCCGACCTGGCGCGTTACCTGAAGATGGCACCCGAGGCCGCCGATGCCGTCAGCATTCGCGAACGTCTGGTAGAACTGGGTGGAGAAAGGCCGAGGCTGCATTAGGCCTCGCTTTGCCCTGCCTTTTGTAGGAGCGGCGTCAGCCGCGAAGCCACTGCGGCATCCGACGCCAAGGATCAACGCAACACCTCTGCAATAGCGGCTTTGCGCACGGAGCCAAGACGATCCTTTGGTAGGTGAATGTGCTTGGCCGACTTCGGATACCGCAGTGGCTTCGCGGCTTACGCCGCTCCCACAAGCAACAGCACAAGCCGCGCGCTGCGGCTCAATCCAGCTCGACCATCTCGAAGTCATCCTTGGTCACGCCGCAGTCCGGGCAGGTCCAGGTGTCGGGCACGTCTTCCCAGCGCGTGCCCGGTGCGATGCCTTCTTCCGGCAAGCCGTCGGCCTCGCTGTAGATGAAGCCACAGACGACACACATCCAGTTGCGCAGGGTGGAGGCCGTAGCGTCGGACATCGGGGATAATCACCGGACAAAGAAGCGGCGTTGATTGTCACATTCCCCGCGCCGTACCGGTAGCCATACATGACACAGCTTGCCGACGCCCGTGGCGTCTACCTGATCACCCCCGACGAGACCGACAGCGCACGCCTGCTTGAGCGGGTCCGCCCCTTGCTGGCCGGCACTACCTGGCTGCAATACCGCAACAAGGCAGTCGATGCCCCCTCCCGTCTGGCCCAGGCCAGGGCACTGCAGGTGCTGTGCGCAGAAGCGGGGGTTCCGCTGATCATCAATGATGACGTCAGCCTTGCCCGGCAAGTCGGCGCTGCCGGCGTGCATCTGGGTGAAGACGACGGCGACATTGCTGCCGCCCGGGCACTGCTCGGCCCGCAGGCCATCATTGGCGCGTCCTGCTATGACGAGCTCGAGCGTGCCCAGCGCGCGGTTGCTGCTGGTGCCAGCTATGTGGCCTTCGGTGCCTTCTTCCCCAGCCGCAGCAAGGTCACCCCACGCCGCGCCAGTCCTGAGCTGCTGCGACAAAGCGCCGCACTTGGGGTGCCGCGGGTGGCGATTGGTGGTTTGACCCCGGACAATAGTCAGCCTGTGGTGGACGCTGGCGCGGATCTGATCGCGGTGATCAGTGGCGTGTTCAGCGAGGCCGATCCGGTGGCGGCGCTTGAGGCTTATCGGGGCTGTTTCCGGGCCGGATGACCTTACAGACCTCACTAATCTCTGCCATCCCTTCTCCCGTCTGCGGGAGAAGGTGCCCCGAAAGGGGCGGATGAGGGGGCTTTTGACGTTCGCTTGCTAGAAGCTTCCCCTCACCCCAACCCCTCTCCCGCAAGCGGAAGAGGGGCCAATGCAAAGCCCAGATCTTCGTTGTTGTTGATACCTCAAAGGACTCACGCATGAACCACGCCCAATCCCACGCCCTGTTCACCCGCGCGCAGACCCTGCTGCCCGGTGGCGTCAATTCACCGGTGCGTGCGTTCAAGTCGGTCGGCGGCGAACCGTTCTTCGTGCAGCGCGCCGATGGCGCCTACCTGCATGACGTGGATGGCAATGCCTATATCGATTACGTCGGCTCCTGGGGCCCGATGATCGTCGGCCACAATCACCCGGCCGTGCGCGAGGCCGTGCAGCAGGCGATCGGCAATGGGCTGTCGTTCGGCGCGCCGTGCGCAGCCGAAGTGACCATGGCCGAGACCATCACCCAGCTGGTGCCGTCCTGCGAAATGGTGCGCATGGTCAACTCCGGCACCGAGGCCACCCTGTCGGCAATCCGACTGGCGCGCGGCGCCACCGGCCGCAACAAGATCGTCAAGTTCGAAGGCTGCTACCACGGCCACGGTGACTCCTTCCTGGTCAAGGCCGGCAGCGGCATGCTGACCCTGGGCGTGCCGACCTCGCCGGGCGTGCCGGCCGGGCTGAGCGAACTCACCCTGACCCTGCCCTACAACGATTTCGAAGCCGCCACCTCTCTGTTCGAGCAGCAGGGCGCCGACATCGCCGGCCTGATCATCGAGCCGGTAGTGGGCAACGCCAACTGCATCCCGCCGCGTGAAGGCTACCTGCAGCACCTGCGCGCGCTGTGCACCCAATACGGCACCCTGCTGATCTTCGACGAAGTGATGACCGGTTTCCGAGTTGCCCTGGGTGGCGCGCAGGCGCATTACGGCATCATTCCGGACCTGAGCACCTTCGGCAAGGTCATCGGCGGCGGCATGCCGGTAGGCGCCTATGGCGGCCGCCGCGAGCTGATGTCGCAGATCGCCCCGGCCGGCCCGATCTACCAGGCTGGCACGCTGAGCGGCAACCCGGTGGCGATGGCTGCTGGGCTGGCGATGCTGCAGCTGGTGCAGGCACCGGGCTTCCACGAGCGCCTGACGGCGGCAACCAACACGCTCTGCGATGGCCTGGAAGCGGCAGCGCGCGATGCTGGCGTGGCGGTGACCACCAATCGCGTCGGTGGCATGTTCGGCCTGTTCTTCACCAACGAGAAGGTCGAGACCTATGCGCAGGCCACCGCCTGCGACATCAAGGCCTTCAACGTGTTCTTCCACGCCATGCTGGAACGCGGCGTGTTCCTGGCCCCGTCAGCCTACGAGGCGGGCTTCCTGTCCAGCGCGCATGATGATGCGGTGATCGAAGCCACACTGGTTGCGGCACGTGAGGCATTCAAGGTGGTTGCTGCAGGTTGATCAACCTGCAGTGCGAATGATCGAAGTAAAGCCCCTCTCCCGTTCACGGGAGAGGGGTTGGGGTGAGGGCAGCTCTTGCTCTGAAGCTTCTCGAACCCAAGATTCGAGCAGCTCATCAGCTCACCCAAAAACCAGCTTGCCCTTCATCATTCCCCAGTGACCCGGGAATGAGCAGAAGAAGGTGTAATCGCCACCACGCGTCAACTTGCTGGTCGCAAAGCGCACCTGCGTGGTCTGTCCGCCGCCGATCACCGGCGTGAACGCGATCACCCGCGCATCGTTTTTCGGCAGATAGCTGTCAGCCAGCGTGGAACGCATGCCCGCGGTAGCCACCTGCTGGAAGTCCGGCGTGCGCGTCAGCACCCAGTTATGCCCCATCGCGGTCGCCGGCATCCGGCCGGTGTGCTTCAAGGTCAGGTCCACCTGGGTGCAATCGGCGGCAACCCGGATCTGCGGCACGGAGAACTGCATGCGGTCGTTGCTTTCGATGGTGACCGCACAGGTACGGGCCAGCGCAGGCGCGGCAAGCAACAGGCCGACAAGAGCCAACAACAGCAGACTGGAACGCTTCACGGTGAACTCCAAACGATGACAACTACGGTGTCATGATTCTAGGCAAACACCACAGATTTCACCTGTGACGCGATGTCGCAGGCTGCACGCTGCGCCGGCGCCAGCGATACTGCAGCTCCGCCCTCGCCTCGTCATCAATGCAACGACCGCACGCCCTACTGCTGGATTTCGACGGCCTGCTCGCTGATTACGACCATCGTATCCACCTGCGCCAGCTTGCCGACGCTGCCGGCTGCACGCCTGAGCAGGTGGATGCTGCGTTGCGCACGGACGGGCTTGAATTCGCCCATGCCCGCGGTGAACTGGATGGTGAGCAGTTGCTGCAGGCATTGAATCAACGCCTGGACAGCGCATTGGGCGCGACGCACTGGCACGCCGCACGACTCGCTGCGACCAAGCTGCGCACCGATTGCACAGCAGTGCTGGAGCGCGTGCATGCGGATATGCAGGTTGCGGTGCTGACCAATAATGGCCTGCTGACGCGGCCGGTGATCGAGCAGTTGCTAGCCGGCCGTCGTGTGCTGTGCAGCGCAGCGCTTGGAATACGCAAGCCGGACCCTGCTGCGTATCTGGCTGCCTGCGCGGCGCTTGGCTGTGCGCCTGGACGAAGCCTGTTCGTCGATCATCTGTTCCGCAACGTACAGGGCGCGCGTGAGGCCGGGCTGCATGCCGATACGGCGTTTCACGCGCAGTCGCTACGACGCCTGCTCAAGCGCAATCACCTGCTGCGTTGACCTGGCTCTCGCAGCGATTGAAATTCATTTGATATCCATTGGCGACACTGGCCTCCCAAGCCACTGGAGCCACCGATGAACCTGCCCTCACGATTATTCCTGTCCCTCCTGCTGCTGGCGCCGGCATTGCCACAGCATGCATCGGCGGCAACGGACAAGGTACTGATCGTGGTCAGCGGCGAAGGCAAGGATGCCGGCAAGCAGCGCCCGGGCTACGAGTTCGATGAACTGTCGCAGGCTTGGCTGGTCTTCAAGGCCAATGGCCTGCAGGTGGAGATCGCCAGCCCCAAGGGCGGCGCGGTGGAGGCCGACAAGTACAACCCGGACGAGCCCTTCAACGCAGCCTTGCTGGCCGATGCACAGGCGATGCGGCAATTGGCCGACACCAAGGCCACTACCGCGGTGAAGGCCTCCGACTACGCCGCTGTGTATGTGGTCGGCGGCAAGGGCGCGATGTTCGACCTGCCCCGCGACCAGGCATTGCAGCAGCTGTTGGGCAAGGTCTGGGACAACGGCGGCATCGTGGCCGCGGTCTGTCACGGTCCGGCCGCCTTGGCCGAGGTGCGGCTGGCCGATGGCAGCCTGCTCGTCGCTGGTCGCCAACTCACCGGCTTCAGCAATGAAGAGGAAGCGATATTCGGCAAGAAGTGGGCGTCGCAATTCCCATGGCTGCTCGAGGATGCAATGCGTCAGCGTGGCGCGCAGTGGCAGGAAGCGCCACTGATGATGCCGAAGCTGGTGGTCGATGGCCGCTTGGTCACCGGCCAGAACCCGTACTCCACCACCGCCGTGGCAGAAGCCATCGTGCGGGCGACAGGTCGCACACCGATCGCCCGCACACCGTGGCGCGATGAAGCCAGCATGGCCTTGGTGGAACGCCTGCTCGGCGGCGACGTGCAAGGCGCGCGTGACGCACTGGCTGCCGATGTCTCCCGCCACCACGTCGAGTTGATCGGCATCCTCGGCTATTACCAGGCACAGGCCGCGCCAAGCGATGCCGCCCTGGAGCAGGCCTTGCAGGTCATGGAACTGGCGCTACCGCACATGCACGAAGCACGCCTGAAACTTGCTGCTGCCGAAGCTCACCTCAAACTCAAGCGACCGGCACAGGCTCGCGCCCTGGTACTCCAGGCACTGGCAAGCAATCCGAAGCTGGAACAGGCTCAAGCCCTCCTGCAACAGATCGACGGTTGAACCATGCCCCTGCCCGCCCTGCGCATCCTGGTGATCGAGGACAACCGCCTGCTACGCGACAACCTGCAGGCGTTGCTGTCCGCACACGGATTCCACGCCAGCTTCGCAGCAGACGGCCGCAGCGGCCTGCAGATGGCATTGGTCGAACCACCCGACGTGCTGGTGCTGGATCTGGGCCTGCCCGGCCTTGACGGGCTGCAGGTCTGCCAGCGTCTGCGCGCCGAGTCCGACCGGCATGTCCCGATCCTGATGCTGACCGCACGCGACGCACTGGACGACCGCCTGCTCGGCTTCCGCAGCGGCGCCGATGACTACCTGGTCAAGCCTTTCGCTGGCGAGGAACTGGTGGCCCGCTGCCTGGCCTTGTCACAACGCCATCGCGCCGGGCGCGAACACGTGCTGTGCATCGGCAGTCTGCGGATCGATCGCCGCAGCCACGACGTGCAACGCCACGGCCAGCACATCGAGCTGCACCAGACCAGCTTCGACATCCTGCTGGCGCTGGCCGAAGCATGGCCGCGTACGCTGACCCGCAGCGATCTTGTGCAGCGACTCTGGGGCGATACCCCACCCGACTCGGACCCATTGCGCACGCATCTCTATCTGTTGCGGCAAATGCTGGACAAACCTTTTGCCACGCCGATGCTGAAGACCGTGCATGGCGTCGGCTTCCGCCTTGAGTCCGATGAGGGCATAGCGTGACGAATCCATCCGCGACGCCACGCAAGCGCCTGCGCAACCGGCTGATGCTGGCCTTCGCCGGCTTCACGCTGGTCGTCGCCACACTGTTTGGGCTGTACGTGGCAGTGTTCGCCTATGCAGTTGAGGACATGTTCTTCAACGGGCTGCTGGAGCGCGAAGCCAACGAGCAGCTGCAGCATCATGCGCAGACCGGCGCATGGAAGGCACCACGCGAATCATGGATGCAGGTGATCGAGTCCGCTACACAGCTGCCCGACAGCATCGCCAGCACGCTTGCGCGCGAACCGCATCGGCGCGAATTCCCGGGCAGCGACGGCCGCCACTATCATCTGCAGCGCCTGCAGCCTGATGCTGCCGCCAAACCGGCCTGGCTATTGGCCGAAGTGAGCCAGCTACTGGTGGTTCGGCCACAGCGCGCGGGATTGCTGCAGCTGCTGGTCTGGTCTGGCGCGGCAGTGATCGCGCTGGCCCTGTTGCTCGGCGCATGGCTGGCAGGTCGCACTACCGCCCCGCTGTCGCGGCTTGCCCAGCTTGTCGATAGCGCCGAGCCCGATCACCTGCCTGCCCTGCATGCGCAGCGCTTTGCCGACGACGAAGTCGGCGTGCTGGCACGTGGACTGGAGGCGTTGATCACCCGCATCCGTGCCTTCGTCATCCGCGAGCGCGAGTTCACCCGAGATGCCAGCCATGAGCTGCGCACACCGTTAGCCGTTATCCGTGGAACCACCGAGCGCCTTGCCCGTGATCCATCGCTGTCGCCTGCGGCACAGCAGGGGCTGTCACAGATCCGCCAATCCGCGCTACAGCTGGAACAGACGGTCAGCATGCTGCTGGCCTTGGCCCGCGAACAGGCGCTGCCTGCCGCTGGCGGGCCGAACCGGTTGCTACCGGTGATCGAGCGCGTGGTTGTCGAGCAATCGCCACTGCTGGACGACAAGCAGATCGAGCTGGATATCGACGTCCCGTTTGCCGCAAACAGCACGCTGCCACTGGCAGTGTTGCAGGTATTACTCGCCAACCTGATCGGCAATGCTTTCGCGCATACAGCGGCTGGCACGATACGCATTGCTGCTGAGGCCGAACAGCTTCGCATCACCAATCCCGGCGATAGCATCAGCAACCAGGCATTGGATGCCTTCAGCAAGGGAGCGAACAGCACCGGCTTCGGACTGGGCCTTTCTATCGTTCGCCGGCTTTGCGAGCAGCACGGCATTGCGTTGGACATACGCCACGATGACGGACTGACGTCGGTCGCCTTCCCGCTCATGCCAGCACCAGCCACGCCATGAAGACCATTGTGCAGATTCTTCTGCTGTGCGCATCCCTCTTGGCGGCACCTTGTGCTGCAGCCAATGACAGAAGCCAACTGCATGCCGACATGCAACGCATCCTTGATGAGGAAGGACTGCAGGGCGCGGTCTGGGCCACCGTCACTGCAAATGGCAGCGCAGCCAACGGCGCCGCAGGCGTACGTGATGCGGCCACCCGCTCGCCCATGCAGGCCTCCACACGCGTGCACGTCGGTTCGATCACCAAGGCGGTCCTTGCCATTGGCGTGCTACGACTGGTCAGCCAAAGCCGCCTTTCCCTGGATACATCGGTGGCAGAGGTGGTTCCGGCAATCGGCTTTGACAATCGCTGGGAATCCACGCACCCGGTACGTGTGCGCCACCTGCTTGCGCATACAGCTGGCCTGGAGAACCTGAAGCTCGGCCAGTTCTTCAGTCTCAAGGCTACCGCTGACGTGCCTTTGGCAATCGCATCTGGCACGGACCACGCGCCACTACGCGTCCTCAGCCAACCTGGCAGCCGCTTCAGCTACTCCAACCTCGGCTACACCGTGCTGGGACAGGTGGTCGAGGCCGTCACCGGCGAACGCTACGAAAGCTGGTTGGACCGGGAAGTACTGGCCGCGCTAGGCATGCGAGACAGTACCTTCAGCTACACCACGCAGATCGGTTCGCAGGCAGACCCGCATCTTGCGATGGGCCACTTTGAACAGGCGCGCCCCGCACCGGCCGTACCTATTTTTCTACGCCCCGCGGCGCAACTGACCACTACCGCGGCCGACATGGCGCTGTTTGCCAGCTTCCTGCTTGGCGACGGCAGCAATGCGGGGCAGCCCTTCATCGCAATGGAGCTGATGAAGGCGTTGACCGCACCGGCTGGAACCGAGGTCACGCGCGCTGGCCTGCCACTCGGTCATGGGCTGGTGCTGGTCGGACGCGACCGGCACGGCCAGGTTGGCGGCTGCCATCCGGGCAACACCGTCGGCTATTGGGCGATGCTGTGCATATTCCCGCAGCAGCGCAGTGCTTTTTTCGTCGCCACCAACACCGACAACGAAGACGCCAAGAACGAAAGACTCAACCAGCGGCTTGTCGAAGCACTTGCACTGCCGCCCATTGCTTCAGTGCAGGCCGCATCGCCCATCACAACCTCGATGTCAGAGTGGGACGGTTTCTACATCCGTTCACCACAGGCAATGCCTGCAATTGCGCCACTGCAGGCGCTGACAGATTTCGTTCGCGTGGATACTGTTGGGGACAAGCTCCGTCTACGCTCGCCATCCAGAGATGCGCAGCTGCTACAGCCGCTCGGCAATCGGCTGTTCCGGGCGGATGGCCGGGTTCTACCCTCGCATGTGCTGTTGATTGGAGAAGACGGTGAACGTGTTCTGAGCGACGGAGTGCGCAACCATATGCGGGTTCCTGCCTGGCGCATCATTGTGCCGGGGCTGCTGCTGTCCATCGCCATGGTCGGCGTTGTCATCATGATGCTGGCCGGTGTTGTGTTGGTGATCCGCGGAAAGCTGTGTTGGCAGCATCCGGTTCTCCTGCCATTCCTGGCCGGTACGGCCTTGCTGCTGCCAGTAGCCTTGCTCTATCGGCAATCCCTGCTGGAACTGGGTGACCGGACTGTAGCGAGCATGTCGCTGGCCAGCGTGAGCTTGCTGCTGCCGTTGGCCCTGGTGACAGGAACGGCAGTGGGGCTACACGGATGGCGACGCGCCGACCGCGGTACGCGCCTGCTGACAGCATGCCTGTTGACGACACTACCCGGGGTTGGACTGCTGGCTGCATGGCAGTTGTTGCCATTGCGGCTGTGGCTGCTGTAAATGCCAGCTTTCTGACCCTTGCGCTGGCCGATACCGCAGATAAACGATGCCCCCGAGTGACCACTGCAGGCGGTGCACTTCGAGGGCATCAAGTTTCCGCAGCACTGTACTCGCCAGTGCTATCGCTTGCTTCAGCTGCGTGAGGCCATATAAGCGGCAATCGCCTCGCGCACGCGCTTCAGGCCTTCCGCCACTTCCTCATCAGTGATGTTCAGCGCCGGCACGAAACGCAGCACGCTGGTGCCAGCCTGCAGGATCAGCACCTGCTTCTCTGCCGCCAGATCCAGCAATACGCCGATGTCAGCCACGTAGTCGGGCTTGAGCACCGCGCCCAGCATCAGGCCCATGCCACGCACCTGCTCGAACACCCCGAACTCTTCGCCGATGGCTTCCAGACCGGCTTTCAGTGCGGCCGACTGGCGCACGACGTTGGCCTTGATCTCGTCGGACGACAGCTTGCGCAACGCCACGCGGGCAACCGCCGCCGCCAGCGGGTTGCCTCCGAAGGTGCTGCCGTGTGCGCCAACGCCCATGATGTCGGCGACCTTGGGGCCGGCCAGCATCGCGCCGATCGGGAAACCACCACCCAGCGCCTTGGCCAGGGTGACGATGTCCGGGGTCACGCCCCAGTTCCAATGCGCGAACAGCTCACCGGTACGGCCCATGCCGACCTGGATTTCATCCAGCACCATCAGCGCGTCGTGCTGGTCGCACAGCTCGCGGGCGCGGCGCATGAACTCGGCGCTGGCCGGCATCACCCCGCCCTCGCCCTGCACCGGCTCGAACATCACCGCGGCAACATCGCCACCAGCCATCGCTTCCTCAAGCTGGGCGACGTCATTGAAGTCGACATAACGGAAGCCACCGGGCAGCGGCTCGTAGCCTTCCTGGTACTTCGGCTGGGCGGTGGCAGTGACCGTTGCCAGCGTACGGCCATGGAAGCTGCCACGGAAAGTGACGATGAAACGCTTCTCCGGGCCGCGGCCCTGCGCGCTGGCCCACTTGCGTACCAGCTTGATCGCCACTTCATTGGCTTCGGCGCCGGAATTGCACAGGAACACGCGCTTGGCGAAACGCGAGGCGTCCACCAGTTCCTGCGCCAGGTGCAGCGGCGGCTCGCTGTAGAACATGTTGCTGGTATGCCAGAGCTTGTCGGCCTGTTCGAACAGCGCAGCCTTCAGGTCCGGGTTGTTGTGGCCCAGGCTGCATACCGCGATGCCGGCGGCCAGGTCGATGAACTCACGGCCCTGCGTATCCCACAGTCGCGCGCCCTGACCTCGCTCCAGCACCAGCTGGCGCGGGCGGTAGACCGGCAGGTAGTAATTGGACAGGGACAACAGCGGCTCGACGACAGCGGTCATGGCGTTCCAGATCAGTGGGTGTGAACGGTCCATTGTCCTCCATTCCGTGGGCCTGCGGCACAATGGGCACATGCGACTGTTCTCTGCCCCCCAACTGAACCCGGCCACCGACAGCGGTTGGCGCCGCCGCTGGTTCGACATCATCCACCGCACCGATACCCCGCCCTCGCGCCGCTTCGACCTGCTGCTGGTCTGGGCCATCATGGTCAGCGTGCTGGTGGTGATGTTCGACAGCGTGCAGCGCATCCACGTGGCCTGGGCCACCGGTTTCTACATCGTCGAATGGGGTTTCACCCTGCTGTTCACCGCCGAGTACGTGCTGCGCCTGCTGGTGGTACGACGGCCGCTACGCTATGCGTTCAGCATCTGGGGGATCATCGACCTGCTGGCGATCCTGCCGTCCTATATTTCCTTCTTCATCCCCGGCACCCAAAGCCTGCTGGTGGTGCGCGTGCTGCGCCTGCTGCGGGTATTCCGCATCCTCAAGCTGACCCGCTACATCGAGGAAAGCGGCGTGCTGATGGCGGCGCTATGGCGCAGCCGCCGCAAGATCCTGCTGTTCCTGTCGATGGTGGTGACCATCGCCATCATCGCCGGCGCCTTGATGTACGTGATCGAAGGCCCGCAGTACGGCTTCAGCAATATCCCGACCAGCATGTACTGGGCGGTGGTGACGATGGCCACGGTGGGTTTTGGTGACATCGTCCCGCACACCACGCTGGGCCGCTTCATCACCTCGGCGCTGATCCTGATCGGCTACAGCATCCTGGCCGTACCGACCGGCATCTATACCGCCGAGCTGGCCGGCAACATGCTGCGTGAAAGCCGCCACGACAACCGCGGCTGCCCGGTCTGCGGGCATGAAGGGCATGAGTTCAAGGCGCAGTACTGCAATCGCTGCGGGCATGAATTGCCGGAGCATATTGAGCATTGATCGGTCTTGCGGGGGGGGGTAGTGCAGAGCCATGCTCGGCAGGGGCCTTATCGGGAATGCCTCTGCCGAGCATGGCTCGGCACTACAGGTGAGGCTTTACCGGCAGAGCCCCTGCCGAGCATGGCTCGGCACTACAGGTGAGGCTTTACCGGCAGAGCCCCTGCCGAGCATGGCTCGGCACTACCGTGCCCCTTGCGCCTTCGGCGCAAGGGGAAGGCAATCAGAGAAACAGATCCGGCATCAGCGGGCGCGACGGATCCACCGCATAACCCGACAGATCCGTGATGCCCGCTTCGGCCAGCACCTCGTCATCCAGCAGGAACTGTCCGCTGAAGCCGGCCGCGGTACGGGTCAGCACCGCGTGTGCGGCATCGGCCATGATTTCCGGCTTGCGACAGCCGCTCACATCCACGCCCGGAATCATGTTGATCGCGTCGGTGGCGATCACCGTGCGCGGCCACAGTGCATTGACTGCAACGCCCTTGCGGCCGAACTCAGCTGCCAGACCCAAGGTGACGAAGCTCATACCCATCTTGGCCAGGGTGTAGCCGGTGTGCGGGCCCCACCATTTCGGGTCGAGGCTGGGCGGCGGTGCCAGGGTGAGGATGTGCGGGTTCGGCGCCTGCAACAGGTGCGGCAAACAGGCCTGCGCACACAGGAAGCTGCCGCGCGAGTTGACCTGTTGCATCAGGTCGAAGCGCTTCATCGGCGTATCCAGGGTGCCGCGCAGCCAGATTGCCGAGGCGTTGTTGACCAGGATATCGATACCGCCAAAGGTGTCCACGGTCGCAGCCACGGCCGCATTGACCTGGTCCTCTTCGCGGATGTCGCACTTCAGCGCCAGCCCCTGTCCACCAGCGGCGTTGACAGCCTCGGCAGCGGTATGGATGGTGCCCGGCAGCTTGGGATTGGCGACCGCCGACTTGGCGGCGATGGCGACGTTGGCACCGTCGCGTGCGGCACGCAGGGCGATGGCCAGACCGATGCCACGCGAGGCACCGGTGATGAAAAGGGTCTTGCCTTGCAAGCTGCTCATGCGCACTCCGGAACCGGTAAGAAAGCAATCCGCATTATGCCGATACCTGAACCCACGCACAGTCCTGCGGTTTGCGGGAGGTTCGACACTCAGGGTTCATATGCTCTGCCGATACTGGTGCGATATCGCGCAAGGATTCCCGATGAAGACACTGCACCTGACTGCTCCGCTGCTGCTTGCCCTTGGGCTTGCGGCCTGCCAGAAGCCACACCCCGCTGCCGAAGTACCTGCGGCGGCCAAGGATGTCACCACGCAGACCACGGGGCTGAGCGAAGAAGCCGCCCAAATCGGCCCCAACGCAGTATGGACCGGCTCGATCGAGTCCTGTCGTACCGACACCGCAGCCGACAACTGCCTGCTGCAGGTGATGCGCAGCGGTGGTGCTTCGCCGGCGGCTTTGACAGCTGCCAGCACTTTGTCCGCGCAGGGCAAGCCCGGCTATGTCACCGCATGGCAGAACGTCGAAGGGGTCGGCGTGGCTACGCTGGAATTCCCATTCCGCGCCAATACCAACGAGGGCACCTGGCTGGTGGACGCCAATGGCCATGCCGTCGACGTGGATGAGGAGGTATTCGACGACAGCACGCGCGGCTCAGATGCTTACAAGGCGTTCAACGCCAGGCATCCTGACTCCGGCCCGTTTGCTCCGGCGCTACCCGCCGGTACGCAGGCCCTGCCCGATGGCGGCGTACGCCTGCGCTATACAACGCCACTGCGCAGCTGCCACGCCTGTGCCGACGATGGCCATGTAACGTTGGGTTACGACTTTGACGCGCAGCGGCGCTTTGTCGGCAAGCAGTTGCTGGAGTTACGCTAAGCCCACTCGATCATTGGGCCAGCAAGGCCACCAGGGAAGGAAACCATGCAGGAAAGTGGAGGCTACGTAGTCGGCTGGGGCACGCTGGCACTGATCAATGCCGGCCTGGCCCAATCCAAGGGACGTGGCGGTATGAACTGGTTCCTGCTTTCACTGTTGCTCGGCCCGCTGGCTACTTTTCTACTCGTTGTCTCCAATTCCCTCGACAACACACCCGCTCCATGAGCTGATCAGTTCCGCAGATGACTCGCGTGATAGCGCAGCATCTCAAGCTGGAGGCAGCCAGCACGGGAGAATTTTCAGCCTTGTTGCGCGCGTCAGCGATGCACGCCTGATCACACCCGACTCGCCAGCCCCGGCTATCAGCCGGCCAAGTCACGTCCGCGCGCCGCCATGTTTCGCGCATAGCGCCCCAGCAGGTGCGGCACGATGACCCGGTGCAGGGGCGCTACCGGCAACATATACAGACGCCCGAACGGCCGGTGCAGGTGAACCACAGTACTCACCTGCAGCTCGCAGTTGTCGTGGCCCGGGCCAAGCTCTACTGACAGCTCCACCCGCAGATGACGGTCGCTGTCGCCCAGCACGATGCCATCGGCGGTCAGCGCCCGCACGGTGAATATCCCGAGCCTGTCGCCGACCAACAGCCCTTCCGGAGCACGCGCTGGCACGCTGCGGATCGCGCCAAGGTGCTTCATCCCCAACAGGCGCATGCTGGCATTTCGCAGCCGCATCAGGCCATCAAACCAGGCCGGCACCTGCCGGGCGATATCCAGATAGGCCTGTACGGCACTGTCCGGCCGGCGAACCAGATTGATCCGCGATGCATGTTCGAAATGACTGCCTGGCAGCAGCGGGTGCAGCAACGCGCCCGCTGAAATCCCGACCTCACGCGCCCGCACACCACTACTCAAGGCTTCGGCCCCCGCCCTTCGTTGTCTTCCCAATGCAGGATGCGTCGGGTGACGAAGCGGTACACCGGCTTGCCGGTGGCAAACCACAGCTCGCGGACCCACGAGTGCCGCTTGAGCAGGCGCAGCTCAACCGGGGTCAGCGCCTGCCGGCAGTACATGCGTTTGTGCTTGAGCAGGTGACGCAGGTCCTCGCGCGCCAACAACCGCATCCAGCGCGAGCGCGGGTTGCCACATACCGCCAGCTGGAAGTCGATCAGCGCCGGGGAACCGTCCTCGCGCACCAGCCAGTTCGCTTCCTTGGCCAGGTCGTTGTGGGCAATGCCGTGCCGGTGCACGCGCTGCAGCAAACGCCGCGCTGCGCGGAAATAGGCCAGGTCGCCATGTGGGGGGCGCTGGTACATGGCTGCACCCTCCATGTAGCTGCGGTCCAACCAATGCCCATCCCAGGCCAGTAGCCGTGGCGTCGCCTCCATGCCGTCGAGCTTGGCCAGTGCGCGGGCTTCACGCCGCGCCAGCCACCAGGCAGGCACACGCAGCCACAAGGGCGTCGCCCCGAGGTCGCGGCGCACGAAGCGCCCTTGCGGGCCTTCCACCAACAGGATTTGTCCGAAGCTGTCAGCCTTCAGCGCAGTGACAGGTGCGGGCGCAGAGTCAGTCATCGCGACATTCTAGCCGCCCGCGCGCCTTTCACTGGGCGCCATCGCAGGTGAACGAGCACACCTGCAATCCACTGAACCTCTGCCGTTGCCATCGGTCTGACTCGGGCTTCCCTTTATAATCCGCCGATGAATTCTTCCTGGATCGACGCCACGCTTGCGTGGATCGCCGCCAACCCCGTCCTTGCTGGCCTGGCGATCTTCGCCATCGCCTTCTGCGACGCCGTGATCATCCTCGGCGCCATCGTGCCGGCTTTGCCGCTGATGATCGCGGTAGGTGTATTGATCGGCATGGGCGAGTTGTCTGGCCCCTATGCGGTGATATGCGCCACCTTGGGCGCCTTTGCCGGCGACGGCTTGAGCTACTGGGTTGGGCGCCGTTGGGGTGACCGCCTGCGTGGCGTATGGCCCTTCAGCCGTTACCCACAGCTGCTGGACCGTGGCGAAGTCATGTTCCGCCGCAACGCGTTCAAGAGCATCCTGATCGCCCGCTATGTCGGTGCGATCCGGCCATTTGTTCCGGCCATCGCCGGCATGGCCAACATGCGCTTCACCAGCTACCTCAAGGCCAGCGGTCTGGCCTGCCTGTCCTGGGCGATCCTGTTTCTGTTGCCCGGCTGGGCGCTGGGTCAAGCCTATGACGCCGTAGCTGCGGTGGCCGGACGCCTGTTCCTGGTGGTTGCCCTGCTCGGCACCTTGCTGGGCCTGGTGTGGGCGATCGTGCTGTACAGCTACCGCTGGTCGGCGACACGCATGGACGGCTGGCTGGCCCGCCTGCTGGCCTGGTCGCACCGCCACCCGCGCTTCATCGGCCACTCGCTGAGCGACCTGTTCGATCCCAAACGCCGCGAATCGGTGCCCTTGGCCATGCTGGCGCTGATGCTGCTGGTGCTGGGTTGGGGCTGGTTCGCGCTGTTGATGGTGGTGGTTGGCCACGGCGAACCGTTGGCCCTGGACTTGGCCGTGCACCGCTTGATGCTGGCCCTGCGCAACCCGCTGGCCGACTACCCGATGGCCGCGCTGGCCTCGCTGGGCGACTGGCAGGTGCTGTTGCCGGCGATTGCCGCAGGCATGGGTTACTTGGCCTGGCGCCGACGCTGGATGGCGGTCTTCCATTGGCTGGCGGCGCTGGCCTTCGGCCTGGCCCTGACCAAGCTGCTGGGTGCCACCGTCGATGTGGTGCGGCCGCCGGCCGCCAGCAGCGGCTTCGGCTTCCCGTCGGTGGCGGTGACCATGGCTACCATCACCTTCGGCTTCTTCGCGGTGCTGATCGGCCGCGAGCTGCCGGGACGCACCCGCGTCTGGCCGTACCTGTTGTCCGGCGCGGTGGTCACCGTGATCGGCTTTGCCCGCATCTATCTGGGTGCGCACTGGCTCAGCGACGTGATCGGCGGCATGTTGTTCGGCGTGTTCTGGCTGCTGGTGCTGGGCGTTGCCTATCGCCGTCGCTTCAACCGCTCGTTCTGGGTCAAGCCGGTGGCATGGCTGTTCTACGGCGTGTTCGTCATCGCCGGGCTTTGGTATGCACCGCGCAATGTGCCGGCCAAGCTGGCCAAGTTCGAACCCGCGACAGCCAGCATCGTGCAGATGGACGCCTCACATTGGTGGCAGGACGGTTGGCACGAGCTGCCCGCCCGCCGCAATGATTTCGACGACGATCAGCGCTGGCCGCTGGACGTACAGGTCGCCGGGCCGTTGCCGGCATTGCAGGCACAGCTCGAGCGCAATGGCTGGACCCGGCAGACCCAGGCTGGCTGGCAGCAGGCATTGATGATGCTGGACATGAAGGCCACGCCGCAGCAGGTGCCGGTACTGCCGGCAACGCTGGATACCAACGTCGAAGCGCTGTTGATGCTGCATCCGGGCGCGCGTCCGGATGAGATCCATGCACTGCGACTGTGGCCTTCCACCGTCCAACTGCAACCTGGGCAAGCACCGGTATGGTTGGGCAGCGCGCAGACCCTGCGTTACCAGCGGCACCTCAAGCTGTTCGGCATGTGGCGACCGCTGCGCGGCGTTGACCCTGCACTGGACACGCTCAAGCAATCGCTGGATGGCCTGGAAACCCAGCAGCAGGTGCAACCGGAGACAGGCTTGCCGCTGTTGATGATCCGCGCGGAGCCAACGCCGTAGAGCCGATAGTGCTGAGCCATGCTCGGCAGGGAGTATTACCGGGAAAGCCTCTGCCGAGCATGGCTCGGCACTACCAAGGCATTGCTGGCCAGCAATGTAGGAGCGGCGTAAGCCGCGAAGCCGATACATCGTCAGGCTGCGGTTTCCGCTCGCCTGGAAACATTGCCAGCTTCGCGGCTTACGCCGCTCCTACAACCGGGTTACAGATCTTCCTCGATCGGCACGTCCAACTCCGGGATCCACTCCAGCAATCGATCCAAGCGTCGCCGCGGATCGTTTTCCTGCAGCAACTGCAGGCGCTGGGTTTCGTGCAACGGCAATAGTTCGGCCAGACGCCAGCCCACCCACGCCGCCTGATCCAACTGCGCCGGACCTGCGGCAGCGTACTCACCGCCTATCTGCTCGATGATGTGTTCCAGCAAGGTGCCCAGCAATCCGTGCTCGGGCTGCAGTTCGTCGTCGCTGTCGCGCTCACACCACTCCACATCGGCCATTACCAGACCGTTGTCGCGCACGTGAGTCGCCATTACGTGGAAACGTCGCGCACCACGCAGGCGCAATACCAGCACGCCGTCAGGGCCAACGTCGAAGTCCTCGACCACCGCTTCCACCCCCCATGCAGCAGGGATTGCCGGCGCACCGACTTCCTCGCCATCGAGGATCAGGCAGACACCAAACGTGCTGCCGGTACGCCCACATTCACGCACCAGGTCCAGATAGCGCGGTTCGAACACACGCAGGTTCAACATCGCACCGGGCAACAACACCGCGTGCAGGGGAAACAGGGCAAGACTGAGCGATTGCATGATCCAGGTGATAGCAGGTGTTCGGCAGACAGGCCCGATGGTACTCCACCGTGCCCCTGCGACAATTCACCGTACGCGAACGCAATCGATGCAGGGCCGGGTTGCGTGCAACCCGGCCTGAAAACAGCTGGATCAAGCGCCTTGCAGCTGCGCCAGGAAACGCCGCGGCGCGCCGTCGAAACCACCGTTGGACATGAACACCACGTGGTCGCCAGCGCGCGCGACATCACCGAGCTTGACCAGCAGCGCATCGGTATCGCTGACCGCCTGTGCATCACCACGCACCGCGTCGATCACCTTGGCCGCATCCCACGGCAGCTCCGGCCGCGCCAGGAACACCACTGCATCGGCGATATCCAGCGACGGCGCCAACGCATCCGAGTGCGCCCCCAGGCGCATTGAGTTGCTGCGCGGCTCCATCGCCACCACGATGCGTGCACCACCAACTTTTGCGCGCAGGCCTTGCAGCGTGGTCTGGATCGCGGTCGGGTGATGGGCGAAATCGTCGTAGATAGTGATATCCCGCGCCTGACCGATCACTTCCATGCGTCGCTTGACGCTGTGGAAACCTGCCAAGGCCGGTGCCACGCTGGCGACGTCGACACCCACCGCATGTGCGGCGGCCAAGGCAGCCAGGCCATTGAGCACGTTGTGCCGGCCCAGCAGCGACCATTCAACGGTCGCCACCTCCACACCGCCATGCAGCACCGCAAAGGCGCTGCCATCCTGGTTGATCAGGCGTGCGCTCCACTCCAGCGACGGATCAAAACCAAAGCGCTCCACCGGTGTCCAGCAGCCCATCGCCAGCACTTCGGCCAAGTATGCGTCCTCGCCATTGACGATCAGGCGACCGCAGCCCGGCACGGTACGCACCAGATGATGGAACTGACGCTGGATTGCAGCCACATCCGGGAAGATGTCGGCGTGATCGAATTCCAGATTATTGAGAATGGCGACCAGCGGACGGTAATGGACGAACTTGCTGCGCTTGTCGAAGAACGCGGTGTCGTATTCGTCCGCTTCAACAACAAAAAGCGGTCGATCCGAAAGGATCGACACGGAGCTCCCTTCCCCCTCCGAAGGGGCGGATGGGGGTCGGGCTGCATCAGTATCAGCACTCCCAGCCAGCGACCGCCCCAACCGCGCCGAAACCCCGAAATCCTCCGCCACGCCACCAATGAGGAAGCCCGGCTCACGCCCGGCCGCCTGTAGCAGGAAGGACAGAATGGTGGTGGTGGTGGTCTTGCCATGGGTACCGGCCACCGCCAGCGTGTCGCGGCCCGGCAGCACCTGCTCGGACAGCCATTGCGCGCCCGAGGTATAGCGTCGGCCCGAATCCAGCACTGCCTCCACCGCCGGATTGCCGCGCGAAAGCGCATTGCCGATCACGACCTCGTCGCAGTCGGCGCTGATGTTGTCCGCCAGATAGCCCTGCGAAAGACTGATCCCCAGCGTTTCCAGCTGGGTGGACATCGGTGGATAGACCGCCTGATCGCTGCCTTCGACCTGATGACCGAGTTCGCGGGCCAGAGCGGCCACGCCGCCCATGAAAGTACCGGCAATGCCGAGAATATGGATCTTGCTCATCAACTGATTGTCGCCGATGCACACGGATAAGGGGTATGCCCGAGTTCATGTAGGCGTACCCCTAGAGCATGTAGGGGATTCCCCGATACCATCACGGCACATTCACAATGAAAATACGTGACGCCAGCCTCAGTATCCCTCAGGTCCTACTCCCCAAGAGGCCATCCCCAGGGAGCTCATGCTGATGGGGCCGTGAGCACGCCCTTAGCTGGCTTTTTACAAACGAAACGCCCGGATCCAGCTCATGGATCCGGGCGTTTCTGTATCCGCAGCCCTCGAAGCAAGCCACAGCTGGGCGCGACGGCTAGCCGCCGGCGCCCTGCACCATCAACGCTTGATCGCCGCCAGGATGCGGGTCAGCACTTCGTCCAGCGCACCAACGCCATCCACGCGGGCCAGGGTGCCCTTGGCGGCGTAGAAGTCGATCACCGGTGCGGTGGAATCGTTGTAGACCTGCAGACGCTGACGCACCGATTCCGGGTTGTCATCGGCACGGCCCTGCTCCTGGGCGCGGCCAGCGATGCGCTCGACCAACAGTTCAGTCGGCACTTCCAGCTGCACGATGGCGTCCAGCGGCTGGTTCAGCTTGGCCAGCAGTTCGCCCAGCGCGTTGGCCTGGGCCACGTTGCGCGGGTAACCATCCAGAATGAAGCCCTTGGCGGTATCGGCCTGCGACAGGCGCGATTCCAGCATGCCCAGCAGGATGTCGTCGGACACCAGGTTGCCGGCATCCATCACCGCCTTGGCCTGCTTGCCCAGCTCGGTGCCGGCAGCCACTTCGGCGCGCAGCAGGTCACCGGTGGAAATGTGCGGAACCTGCAGATGTTCCTTCAGGCTCGTCGCCTGTGTGCCCTTGCCCGAACCGGGCGGTCCCAACAGAACCAATCGCATTCCTGACTCCCATATGTTTTGAGGAAACGGGACGGACAGCGGCGTTAGACTCATGGGCCGATTCACGCTGCACCGCAATATGTGCAGCTTACCGCATCCGGCCAATGTCCCGGAATGTCCCCCGCTCTGGAGAGTATTGCCCATGTCCAAAGGCACCTTGCTGTATGCCCAGTCCGGCGGCGTCACCGCCGTCATCAACGCCACCGCCTCGGCCGTCATCAGTGAAGCAAGAGCCAGGAAAATCAAGGTGTTGGCCGCACGCAACGGCATCCTTGGCGCGCTGCGCGAGGAATTGATCGACACCTCGAAGGAATCGGCCGCCAACATCGCCGCGCTGGCCCACACGCCGGGCGGCGCGTTCGGCTCCTGCCGCTACAAGCTCAAGTCGCTGGACGCGGACCGCGCCAAGTACGAGCGTCTGCTGGAGGTTTTCAAGGCGCATGACGTGCGCTGGTTCCTCTACAACGGCGGCAATGATTCGGCCGACACCGCGCTGAAAGTCTCGCAGCTGGCCAAGGAATACGGCTACCCGCTGACCTGCGTGGGCGTGCCCAAGACCATCGACAACGACCTGGCAGTGACCGACACCTGTCCTGGCTTCGGCTCAGCGGCCAAGTACACCGCCATCTCGGTGCGCGAGGCGGCATTGGACGTGGCAGCGATGGCTGAGACCTCCACCCGCGTCTTCATCTACGAGGCAATGGGCCGCCACGCCGGTTGGCTGGCTGCAGCTGCCGGCCTGGCTGGCGAGAACCCAGATGACGCACCGCAGATCATCCTGTTGCCGGAGCGTGCCTATGACGAGCCGGTGTTCCTGGCCAAGGTCAAGCAGGTGGTCGAGAAAGTCGGCTTCTGCGTGGTGGTGGCCAGCGAAGGCATCCACACCGCAGACGGCCAGTTCGTCGCCGATGCCGGTGGGGTCAAGGACTCCTTCGGCCACACCCAACTCGGCGGCGTCGCCTCGTACCTCGCGGGCAAGGTCAAAGCCGAGCTCGGCTACAAGGTGCATTGGACCCTGCCCGACTACCTGCAGCGCTCGGCCCGTCATATCGCTTCCAAGACCGACTGGGAACAAGCACAGGCGGTGGGCAAGGCAGCGGTGCAGTTCGCACTGAAAGGACACAACTCGGTGATGCCGGTGATCGTGCGCAGCTCGGATGTGCCGTACCGCTGGAAGATCGAGGCCGCGCCGCTGTCCAAGGTCGCCAACCATGAAAAGAAGATGCCGGCCGGCTTCATCCGCAAGGATGGCTTCGGCATCACCGAGAAGGCGCGCCGCTACCTGCAGCCGCTGATCCGCGGTGAGGCGCCGCTGCCGTATGGCCGCGATGGCCTGCCCAGGTACGTGACCCTGAAAAACGTCGCCGTGGCGAAGAAGCTGGCGGATTGGGAAGCTTGATGTCGCAGCTTCGCCGGTGCTGGGTGCGGCCTCCGCGTCGCTTCACCTCTGGCTCCAGGGCGATGCAATGCATCGCCTTGCTGCTGTGCATGGCGGCCGCGCAAGCGGTCAGCGCGTACACACCGCAGGATGGCGACATCGTCTTCCATACCTCCACCTCAAGCCAAAGTGCAGCGGTGCAGGCCGCTACAGGCTCACGCTACAGCCATATGGGCGTTGTTCTGGTGCGTGGCGGCGAAGCGTACGTAATGGAAGCGGTGCAACCGGTGCGGTACACGCCGTTGCAGGCCTGGCTGGATCGCGGCGCGCAACGCCGCTATGTGATCAAGCGTCCATCAAGGCCGCTGACACCGGCGAACAAGGCCCGGATGCACGCCGCTGCCCCGCGCTATCTGGGACGCCCCTACGACCTGAGCTTCGAATGGTCTGACCAGCGCATCTATTGCTCGGAACTGGTGTGGAAGCTGTACCGCGACGCCGCTGGCATCGAGCTGGCGCCACTGGCGCGCCTGGACAGCTTCAATCTGCAGGCGCCGGTGGTGCGCAGCAAACTGCGCGAACGTTACGGCAACCATGTCCCCTTGGCCGAGCCGGTGATTTCGCCAGCGGCCATCTTCGCCTCGCCCTTGCTGGTAACGGTTGACCAGCGCTGACAGAACTACTGCGTAGTGCCGAGCCATGCTCGGCAGGCGCTCCTCCTGTAGTGCCGAGCCATGCTCGGCAGGCGCTCCTCCTGTAGTGCCGAGCCATGCTCGGCAGGCGCTCCTCCTGTAGTGCCGAGCCGTGCTCGGCAGAGGCTTTCCCGGTAACGCCCAGCCGAGCATGGCTCGGCTCTACCGACGTGCCTTCCTGGCAACGCCCCGGCGGTGCTACAGGTGGGGACTGATCACCGGTATTACTTCAGGCAGGTGTAGCGCTCCGATCGGCAGCGCATCCTCAGCTCAGGCTCTCCACACCGGCGGTGCAGCATGTTCCGCAAGATCTTGATCGGGATGCTCGGGTTTCTCATCGTCTGCGTGTTGGCTGCAGCAGGCTACCGCGTTGGCCAACAACTGGCGCAGCAGGAGAGGACCGCCGCCGCTGGCTGATGCACTCCGGCCCCGGCCCTTCGCAGCCCCCGGACGCTGCCCCCGGAAGGCTGACTGACACATTTCAAATTTGCTCCGCTCCCGCTACGATCAGCCATTCAGGCAGGGGGCCTATCAGCATGTCGTTAACCATGTTTCGCTACGCCACGATGGCGTTGGTCCTGCACGCCACATGCAGCAGCGCAGCCGTCCAGGAACAAGTCTCGCCAACGCCCCGGGCAACTGGGCAGACAAACCTGACAGGGCTGACTGAAGCCGCTCCCGCGATTCCTGCGGGCACGCCGGTTTTCATTGAGATCGCCGAACCGCTGGCATCATCCACACACAAGCGCGGCGATATTTTCGCCATCACCCTGGCCGAACCCCTGGTTCTCGACGGCGTCGAGCGACTGCCCCGCGGAACCCGTGGGACTGGCGAAATCGTGCACGCAGCTGCTGCACGCGGTGGTGGTGCCCCCGGCGAACTGTTGATTGCCGCACGTACGCTGGAAACGGCGCAAGGCCCGCTGTTGCTACGTGGTTTCAAACTCGGCGCCACCGGCGATGACAACAGTGGCATGGCGATCGGTGTATCGCTCGCTGCAGGCCCGTTTGCCATGTTCATCAGGGGCCGGGAGATCGTGATACCCGCCGGTACGCGTGGCGCCGCCAAAACCAAGGCCGCGCCCGCACCCACTACAAGCGCCATGCCCGTTGCGATGCCCGGAGCCAGCATCGAAGCCCAGACCCATGCAGACGTCGAAAGCACGGTCGATCCGGTTGTCGAATCCCGCGACAGCATCGATGCAACTGCAGGACCTCTCGTTACACCCCAACCGGAAACCCCGGTTCAACCCAAGGAGTAGTTCGATGCGTCTACGTTCGTGTGCCGTGGCCCTTTCTGCCAGTCTGCTGATCCCGCTTGGTGCTTTCGCGCAACAAGTGCAGGCACCGCCGGCCACCGATGCTGCCATCGCCGCGCAGGAAGCGTCTTCGGTCGATGCACAGTCCAGCACCACGCCTGAAGAAGCCGAAGCAGCCGACACATCGGCCGCTGCCCAGCCGGTGCAGGCTGCCGATGCTGCCGTCGCCGACAGCCCTGTTGCGGGAGAGACCGCTGCCCACAGCGGACTGATCGCCCCCGCCCCCGCCGACAAGGCCCAGATCGTCTTTTTCCGTCCGTCAAAGTTCACCGGCGGCGCAATCGGCTTCAAGGTCCGCGAAGGTGAGCAGGAGCTGGGCAAGCTGCGCAGTGGCAACTATTTCGTCCATCTGGCTGAGCCCGGCGCCCACCAGTACACCGTCCACTCGGAAGCCAAGGACGTACTCAGCATGGAAGTGGAAGAAGGTGAAACCTACTTCGTGCAGGGAACAATCACCATGGGTGTGTTCGCTGGCCGCCCCAACCTGTCACCGTCCGACGAAGCCACCTTCAACGGCATGGCTGACAAGCTGAAGCTGCGCGAATAAGCAGCGCAGCGGAAGAGCAGGCTAGACCCTGCCGCACTCAGCGGCAGGGTCCGCCTTCCATCTGCAGGCGCGCCGAATACGCCGGCAACGACGCCAACCGCCCGGCCGCGGCCTGCGCCTTGGCATCGCCCAGATAAACCCGGTTCTGGCCCTGCCCATCCAGGGCCACCTGCTGCCCGGCCGGCTTGCGCCACACTTCGATCACCGCCTGCTGCGAACTGCAGGACGCCGAGGGAATGCGCGCCACTTCATTGAGCTTCCAGCCCGCCGCCTCACTGGGATTGACCTTGCCGGCATCCAGGAATACCGCGCGCGGCTGGCACTGCGGGTTGGTTCGCACCAGCTGCATGTCATACGGCTGCGCGGCGTTACCGGTGAAGCGGCCTTCGATGCGGGTACAGGCTTCGGGAATCTGCCGCACGGTGTGCACCGCGCCAATTGCCTGCGCGCTGGCTGCCGGGCGTTCGATCTCGGGCTTGGCGGTTGCCGCCAACAACGGCAGCGGTGACAACGCCGTCACGGCAAGGACTAGCAGGGCTTTCATCGGCGGCGATTCCAGTTGGACAGATGAGCGACGTTGCCAGCATCCGACTGAACCGAGCAGCAAGACGCGGCAGCTGGCGGTCGAGACAGCTGGCAGTCATACTCAGGCCGCCTCAGAGTGTTTGAACACAGCGACACGTACCACAGCCGCACGCGGCCCGGGTCTGTTCCAGTGCTTCGATCTACCCGGCGTGTCCCCGCTTCATCCACAGCTGGATGGCATCCACCAACGCTGGAGGGGTCATGCTCGAACAGTACGGTCTTGTGCTTTCGCTTGTCTGCGCCGCTGTCGCCATCGTCTACGGCATCATCTCGGCCCAATGGGTCCTACGCCAACCTGCCGGCAATGCCCGCATGCAGGAAATCGCCTCCGCCATCCAGGAAGGCGCGCGGGCCTACCTCAACCGCCAATACCTGACCATCGCCATTGTCGGCGTGGTGTTGTTCGTATTGGTCGGTTTCTTCCTCAGCTGGTACACGGCGATCGGTTTTGCGGTCGGCGCGGTGTTGTCCGGTGCTGCCGGCTATATCGGCATGAATGTATCGGTGCGCGCCAATGTGCGCACCGCAGAAGCCGCCCGCAACGGCATGAGCGCCGCCATGGATGTGGCGTTCCGTGGCGGTGCGATCACCGGCATGCTGGTGGTCGGTCTCGGCCTGCTCGGCGTTGCCGGTTACTACTTGATCCTTCAACGCATGGGCCTGAGCCAGGCCGAAAACCTGCACGCGCTGGTAGGTTTGGCATTCGGCAGCTCCTTGATCTCGATTTTCGCGCGACTGGGTGGCGGCATCTTCACCAAGGGTGCGGACGTCGGCGCTGATCTGGTCGGCAAGGTCGAAGCCGGCATTCCCGAGGACGACCCGCGCAATCCGGCGGTGATCGCCGACAACGTCGGTGACAACGTCGGCGACTGCGCCGGCATGGCCGCCGACCTGTTCGAAACCTATGCGGTGACGGTGATCGCAACCATGCTGCTCGGCGGCATGATGATGGCCGAAGTCGGCCGCAACGCGGTGCTGTACCCGCTGGTGCTGGGTGGCGTGTCGATCATCGCGTCGATCATCGGCGCGTTCTTCGTCAAGGTGAAAGCCGGCGGCTCGATCATGGGCGCGCTGTACAAGGGCGTGATCGTCTCCGGTGTGCTGGCCGCAATCGCCTTCTGGCCGGTGACCACGCAGCTGATGGCCGACTCCAGCCACGGTGCCACCAACCTGTACATCTGCGCCTTGATCGGACTGGTATTGACCGGCCTGATCGTCTGGATCACCGAGTACTACACCGGCACCCAATACAAGCCGGTGCAGCACGTGGCGCAGGCTTCGACCACCGGCCACGGCACCAACATCATCGCCGGCCTCGGTGTGTCGATGAAATCCACCGCACTGCCGGTTATCGCAGTCTGCGTGGCGATCTGGTCGGCATTCCACTTCGGCGGTCTGTACGGCATTGCCATCGCTGCGACCGCGATGCTGTCGATGGCCGGCATGATCGTCGCGCTGGATGCCTATGGCCCGATCACCGACAACGCCGGTGGTATCGCCGAGATGGCCGATCTGCCGCCGGAAATCCGCAACATCACCGACCCGCTCGATGCGGTTGGCAATACCACCAAGGCAGTGACCAAGGGTTATGCGATTGGTTCGGCGGCATTGGCTGCACTGGTGCTGTTCGCCGACTACACCCACAACCTGCAGGTGGCGCATCCGGGCGAGGCTTTTGCCTTCGACCTGTCCGACCACACGGTGATCATCGGCCTGTTGATCGGCGGTTTGATTCCCTACCTGTTCGGCGCGATGGCGATGGAAGCAGTCGGCCGTGCTGCTGGTGCGGTGGTGGAGGAAGTACGCCGTCAGTTCCGCGAGATCCCCGGCATCATGCAGGGCACCGCCAAGCCGCAGTACCACAAGGCGGTGGACATGCTGACCCGCTCGGCGATCAAGGAAATGATCGTGCCTTCGCTATTGCCGGTAGCTGTTCCGGTAGTGGTTGGCCTGCTGCTTGGGCCGAAGGCGCTTGGCGGCCTGTTGATCGGCACCATCGTGACCGGCCTGTTCGTGGCGATCTCGATGACCACCGGTGGTGGTGCCTGGGACAACGCGAAGAAGTACATCGAAGATGGTCACTTCGGTGGCAAGGGCAGCGAGGCGCACAAGGCTGCCGTGACTGGCGATACCGTTGGTGATCCGTACAAGGACACGGCAGGGCCGGCGATCAACCCCCTTATCAAGATCATCAATATCGTCGCGCTGCTGTTGGTGCCATTGCTGTAGTCGAAGCTACCAGCGAAAAGCTGCCCTCACCCCAACCCCTCTCCCGCATGCGGGAGAGGGGCTCTTGTATCCGGCAGCGGGAGGATCGGTAAGTGCACGAAGCGTCGTAGCACTTGTAGGAGCGGCGTCAGCCGCGAAGCTGAGATCGCATCGGCCAAACGTAAAACACCCCAACTCCACTCAAAACGGTCGCTTCACCGCATACACCCGACCGTCATTGCCGCCACCGCAATAAAACAGCTCGCCACCATCCGCTTCCAGCCCGCTGACACTGATGCCTTCCGGCATCTGCAGGCGCTCAAGCACCGCGCCGGTATCGGCTTGCAGGCGACGGATGTCACTCTGTCCTGCTTCGCCTGTCGCATGCCAAAGCTCTCCATCCACCCAGGTCACGCCGGTGACGAAACGGTCGGATTCAATCGTGCGCAGGATCTTGCCGTCGGCTGGATCAATCTGGTGAATCTTCCGCTGCCGGTACTGCCCCACCCACAAACTGCCTTCCGCCCATGCCATGCCCGAGTCCGTTCCATTGCCCGGTGCAGGGATCGATGCCAGCACCTCGCCACTTTGCGGATCGATCTTGTCGATACGCGCTTCGGCGATCTGCCAGAGATAGGTCCCATCGAAGGCAGTACCGGCGTCACAGGGCACGGCCAAGCTGCGCACCTTCTGGCCATCACGCGGATCGAAGGCAACCAGCGCGGCGCCGGTCGCAGCCCATACGTTGTGGCCATCGAAGCTGACGCCATTGATGGTGTCCGAGCCGGTAAACGGGCCGTACTCGCGCACCACCTCGGCGGGACGGACCTTTGCCGCCGCAACCTTGGGATTCAGGGTTTCCGTATTCATCGCTGCGATCTCCTGGCATGTCCGCGATTGGCTGCCTGCCAGCGACACTAGTCAATCGGCAGCGCAGCAGGGAGTAACAAGATCGTCGTGAATCCGCTCAGCGGCACCGCGCGCCAACGCTGCGCTCGTCCGCGTCCAGTCGCGTACACACGCCCTGCTCCTTCCAACTCCAGCAGCGCCCGCTGCGCGTTGCGCTGGCTCTGCCCCAAGGACAAACCCAGTGCCGAGGTCGACCAAGCCGCACCATCAGCAAGCAACGCGAGCAGTGCACCTTGTTCACCTTCGATGGGCGGGAGCAATACCTTCACCGAGGTCGCAGAGCGCGGTGACAGGCGGAAGCCGGCAGCCGTCGCTTCAATCTGCGCCTGCGCGGCGATGAACCCGCGCAGGCGACCGATTTCGACGCGCAGCCGGGCGCGTAGCGTCTCGTCGTAATGGCGCATGCCAAATGCGCGTGCGATCAGCACGTCACGGTCAACGTCACCCGGCCAAGCTTCGGCCAAGGCGCAAGCAAGCGCAAACAGCACCGGACGTCTCGCCAGCGATTGCCAGCTTGCGCCAAGCCTGACGCCGCGCTGGCAGCCATCAATGATCAGTGCACCGGAATCCAACAGCTGCTGCACCTGATCGATACGCAGCAACTGATCCGCCCCTCCGCCAAGGCAACGTGCAGCCGGCTGATCCAACTTGATGCGAGCTTGGTCCACTTCCGCCTGCAACGCTCCGACACCAGCTTGCGCCGCAGCCATCCGCGCGCGTTCCAGCAGGGCCCGTGCCTGCGCGGTCTGCATCCAGCGCAATGCCAAGGTCGCAGCAGTCAGATCCGCCATGGCGCTCAGTGCTGGCGGCAGCTGCCGTCCCTCCAACCTGGCCAGCGCATGCGCTGCATCATCCAGCTTTCCCAGCAGCAGCAGTCGTCGCGCGAGGATCAACCAGGCCTGCGAGGCATTGGCCGCATCACCCTGCGCATCAAGCACGGTCGCGATAGCCGACAGCGGCTCGGAGGTGCCGCCAAGTTCCCGCAGCGCCAGTGCTACTTCGGCTTCGGCCAGACCGCAGCGTGCCCGTGCAAGGACTTCGTGTGTGCCGAAGCCACGTTGCGCGCGTCGCAGCAGTTCGCGTGCACGCGCCAGGTCGCCCAGCTGCGCCATGGCGATGCCGCGCAGGGCCAGCGCGGGAGGATCGTCGCGCAATGCAACGTGCTTCAGCGCGGTGAGGACATCACCGGTGACCAGGGCGCGTGCGGAAGCTGCGATCAGGGAATCCATGGGGGCAGGCTAACTGCGGGCGGGCGTAGATGCACTTTCTGCTATTGCACCGTTCGATGGGCGCGTAGAAGGTTGGCGTGCCCATGTCCTTGAATATCCATCGACTCGACGCTTGGATGCCGTCGCGCTGCAGGATTGCCGCTGAGAGCGCCCTCACCCCTACCCCCGCTCCGCGCCCCGGCCCTTGCGCTGGCGCAAGGTCGGTCAACGGGCAGCGAACCAGTGGTTCGCGAGCTGCCCCTCTCCCCCCGCAACGCGGGAGAGGGGACAGCCCTCGTCGATAGGTCGTCTGGGGGCTGCCGCTTACCTGCGATTGATGAAGAACTCCACCGGCACCATCACTTCCACCGGATCGCCAGTGACCTCCGCTGGCGGTGCCGGCACCGGTGTTGCCCGTGCCACTGTCTCCAGCGTGGCCTCATCCAGGCTGTCATGACCGCTGCTGCGACCGATCCGGGCGTTGCTGACCCTGCCCTGCCTGTCCACGCTGAAGCGCACATAGGCCACGCCTTGCTGGCGCAGACGCTCGGCCAGACGTGGATAGCGACGGTACTTTTCCAGATGCCCCAGCAACTGCCCTTGCCAGCTGACCGAAGCCTGCGCCTGTTGCCCGGCCGTGGTCTGGCGGGCGGCATAGCGCTCGCTGGGCTTGGCGCTGACATCTGGCGGCGCCAGGGTCTGGTCCACGGTATGGGCGTCGGAGGCAGGCACGTGTTCGCGCGGCTGCGGCGGCACGTAGGCGTCCACCACCTCGGGCTCCTGCGGCGGCGGTTCACGCTCCACCCGTGGCGCCGGGGTCGGCTCGCTGCGTTGCTGCTCCTGCTGCGGCGGCCCCTGTGGGATCTCGGTTGGCGGCGTTGGCGGCGCTTCCGGCGTCTCAGCCAGATCCACCATCACCGCTTCCAGCGGTTGCTGGTCGGCCAGCACGGGCGGCGCGCGCAGACTCCACCACAGCGCCGCGCCTATCACCACGGCGTGCAGCAACAGCGCCAGCGCAAAGCTGCCACCCCAACGCATGCGGGAGGATGCAGTAGCGACGGTCACGGCGACTGCTCTACCCCGACCAGCGCCACTTTCAGGTAACCCGCGCGACGCAGCAGGTTCATGGTTTCCATCAGGTCGCCATAGCTGACCGAACGGTCGGCTCGCAGGAAAATGCGCTGCGAATGATCACCCTGGGTGCGTTTCTCCAGCTCCGCCGCCAGCGCGTCAGCCGATACCGCAATCTCACCAACACGCAGCGACAGATCCGCCTGCACGGTGAGGAATAGCGGCTCGGCATCGCGCGGCTGCGGCTTGGCACTGCTGGCCGGCAGGTCCACCGGCACATCAACGGTAGCCAGCGGTGCTGCCACCATGAAGATGATCAGCAGCACCAGCATCACGTCGATGAAGGGCGTGACATTGATCTCGTGCGCTTCGTCCAGCGCTTCGTCGTCGGACTCACGGGAGGTACGGATTGCCATCGCCCGCCCTCAGCGCGTGTCGCGCGACAGTGCGCGGCCGCAATCCAGATCACGCGAGACGATCTGCTGCACGCTGGCGGAGATGTCACCGCCCAGTGCACGCAGGCTCTGCAAGCGGCGACTGAAATGGTTGTAGATGACGACCGCAGGGATTGCAGCGACCAGGCCCATCGCGGTGGCCAGCAGTGCTTCGGCGATACCCGGCGCAACCACCGCCAGATTGGTGGTGTTGGACGCGGCGATGCCGACGAAGCTGTTCATGATGCCCCACACGGTGCCGAAGAGACCGACGAAGGGTGCCACCGCGCCGATGCTGGCCAACAGGCCGACACCGCTGCGCAGGCGCCGGCTGTTGCCCAGCTCGATGCGCTCAAGCCGCGAGCCGAGACGTTCCTTGACGCCTTCATGACCCTGCGCGTCCGCCGACAAGGTCAGCTCGGTACGGGCCGCACCCAGCATGCTGCGCGCCAGATCCGATTGCTGCAGCAGCGGCTGCGCATCGGCGCCATCCAGGCTGCCGCTGACCTCCAGTACCTCGCGCGCGGCCTGCAGTTCACGGCCAATCCGCCCCAACTCCAGAGTTTTGGCAATCAACACCGTCCAGGTGGCCAGGGAGGCCAACGCCAGGCAGATCATTACCGCCTGCACGACCCAGTCGGCGGACTGGTACATGGCCCAGGGCGTAAGTGCCTGCGTGGCGGCGTGCGAGGAAATGTCAGCGTGCATGGAATGGTTCCGGATCGTCATGGAAGAAAGTCGCACTGGCGATCTGGCTGGTGCGTTGAACGTTGTACGAAATGGCGTCGCGTTGGCACGACACCACGTGCTGCGTATCGGTAACGGCAGGCTGCGTCACGACCGCTCCTCACTGGCCACCGGCTCGCGCGGGCTCGGCCGCGACAGCACATAGGCAGCACTGGCAAGGAAGAACACAGCCACCGGCACGGCCAGCTTCCAGCTCGGATGCGCACCGATGAAGAACAGCACATAACCCAGCGCCATGCCGCCCGCAGCAAAACACTTGCCCTTGCGACTCACCGCACCCTGCTCGCGCCACAGCCGCAGCGGCCGGCCGTAGCGCGGATGCTGCAGCAGCCACGCTTCAAAGCGCGGCGAGGATTTTGAGAAACACCAGACCGCCAGGATCAGGAAGATGGTGGTCGGCATCACTGGCAGCAACGCACCAATCACGCCGAGCGCCACCATAAGCCAGCCCAGGCAGAACCACAGCCAGCGGATCACGCCGATGCCTGCATGGTGTCTGCCAGTGCGCCGACCAGCATCAGGCGAATTCCTGCTCGACGTAGCCACGCACGGTACGGAACGCCGCGTTGGCACCTTCGATGGCGGCCGCTTCCTGCGCCTCGGTCATAGTGATGGCATCCATGGATGCGGTGAACTCGCGCCAGTGGCGCGCAGCGCCATCGGGATGCGCAGCCAGATGGCTGGCACCAAAGTCGGCGCCAAGACCCAGCTTGCCGGCGAGCTTGAACAGAATGGTGCCACCGAGGTTGGAGCCTTCGGCGACGTACAGCCAGCCCAGCGCCTGCGGCAGCTCGATGTCGTCGGGGATGACGGCGGCGCTGTCGGCAGGAACGTCCTGCTGCAGATCACCGAGATCGGCAACAATCTGCTGCAGGCGCTGGCGCTGTTCCAGATCCGGCAGCAGCGCGCGCAGCAGCGGCGTTGCATACAGCGCCTGGATGTCGCGGTGGAAGCGGTATTGCACGCGTACGAACTTGGCGAAGCGCTCGCGGCTGGCAAAGATGTCCTCGGACATGATGCGTTTGTCCAGCGAATCATGGGTGGTGCTGGTTGCCGCCTTCAGGCGCTGGCTGCGGGTGGGTGCGGCAATGGTTTCGGTCGTGGTCATGGTCTGCAACTACGAAGCGGAGGGGGAAACCGGCTGCATCTTTTGATGGATTCACCGGTCGTCCTGATTGAGACGTCTGCCGGGGGCATTTCCCCAAGCGGCCTGCACGATGTGCCGCAACCGGCAATCCCGGCGCTTGCGCGCCGGGATTGCCTTGCATATCGATCAGTCCCTATCCATCAATAGCGGAACGTCAGTGCCATGCGCACGGTACGGCCCGGTGCTGGCAGGATGCCCAGTGCCAGCGGGTCCAGGTAATAGCGGTCGGTGGCGTTGTCCAGGTTGACGTCCAGGTTCCACTGGTCATTGAACGACCAGCTGGCGAACAGGTCGACGATGGTCGCCGGGCGGTACAGCTGCTGGATCGCCGACAGGCCGACGTTCCATTCCTTGTCCAGCTTGCTGATCGGGCCGGCGTTGTGCACCACGCGGGTGCCGAAGGTCAGCCGCTCGTCGAACAGGCGCGAACCCAGGGTCACATTGACCGTGTAGCGCGGCGGGTTCTGGGTATTGCTATAGGACCCCTCGAAGCCACCATCCACGCAGTTCGGGGTGTTCTTCAACTCCTCGATGTTGCGCGCCTGCCCATAGGCACGGCGCTCTGCGGCGATGTCCGGCGCGCAGGTCTTGGCCTTGAAGTAGTAGTGCGCGGACAGATCCGCGAACACCTTGCCGGCATCGTAGTTGGACTGGAACTCCATGCCCGACACCTTGAAACGATCGACATTGCGGATCAGGCCGGCCGACAGCGTGCGGTAGTCGCGGGTGATCAGGTCATCCACGCGGGTGTCGAAGTACGCCAGCTTCAGTGCCAGCTGGTCACCATCGGCGAACAGGTCACGCTTGATGGTGCTTGCACCGATTTCCCAGCTGCCGGAGCGCTCGGGCTTCAGCTCGCCCACCGGCTTGGCGGCGGTGAACAGGCCCAGTGTGGTCTCGAACAGGCTCGGCAGCTTGGTGCCCTCGGCGTACTTCAGGTACACCATGCTGTCGTCGTCGAAGCGATAGGTGACGCTCGCAGTCGGCGAGAACGCACTGTCACGGCGCTTGATCGGCTTGGACCAGGTCCAGCTCACCGGCACCATCAAGTCTTCGGCGGCATCGGCGTCGTAGAAGTTCCAACCGCCGATGTCAGCCACCGTGCCCTTTTTGTACGGAGAGGCCAGCAGCGACGCTTCAGTGAAGTTGCCATTGGCGTCCGGGTACCAGTTCAGCATCGCGATGCGCTTGGCACGCCACGACGGCAGGCTCGGGTCACCGTTGAGCAGCTGGGTGTAGCGGTACTGACCATCAGCCTCGAACTTGTCCTCTTTCGCCAGTCGATTGCGGTCGTGCACGTCGACGCGGTTCCAGCGGCCACCGGCCATGAACTCCCAATGCTCATTGGGCTCCCACTTGATCGATGCGACCGCGCTGTATTCCTTGCGCTCGGCATTGCGCAGGAAGCGGTTGTTGACCAGATCGTCATGCATGATCGGCGAGTTCGGGCGGATGTCCTCGTCGCTGAGCGACAGGCCATAGTCAACGGTGAACAGACCGGCGCTGGTTTCCAGCAGCGAGGTATTGCTCACGTCCAGGCCGAAGCGCTTCTGCTTCAGCGGATTGGCGTAGGCATCCTTGTAACCGGGGTTGCCGCTGAAGCTCGGCGCGTCATACCACTCGGTGCGGCGGTCGAAGTACCACGGAGTGATACCGGTCAGGCTGTTGTACATCAGGCTTTCGGCGTCGGTGTACCAGGCGTTTGCACGCAGGTCGACCAGGCTGCTGTCCGGATTGAAGCGGTAGCGCAGGCTGTAGCTGTCCATGTCGACATGGCCCGGTTCCCACTGTGGCACGCGATCGCGGTCCACACGGATGATCTGCGAGGCCATGATTTCGCCGGCAGTGCCTTCATAGCGGCGGTAGCCCAGTTCCAGCGTCTGCGCATCGTCGATGCGCCAGGTGCCCTTGAGCAGCGCCGATTCCGAACGCGATGAGGTATTGAACACTTCGGTGCGCGGCGGGTTCAGCGGCGCCAGCGTGCGTCGGGTCTGCGGGAAGTCGTCATAGCCGTGCTTGCCGCCAAAGTAGTTGCCGGTATCGCGCCAGGCATACGCCGCCACCAGATCGAAGCGATCCCAGCGCTGGGCCACCGCCACGTTGGCGAACTGGTTGCCAGTGGCGTTGCGGTCGGTGCGCGGTGCGGCGCTGTAATCGGGCACGTTGTTGGCGCTGTTGTTGGCCAGACCGGTGCGCACGCGGATGCCGCTATCACGGCCTTCGCGCAGCACGTCATCCACCTTCAAGGTCTCCATCTCGACCACGCCACCGATGCCGCCGGAGGCGTTTGCCTGCAGGCTCGGGCCCTTGGTGATGGTGATGTTGGAGATCAGGTCCGGGTCTAGGTAGGTACGCTGCGACTGGCCGGCGTAACCGCGGTAGGTATCCATGGTGGACTGGCCACCATCGATGATCACCGGGATGCGGCTTTGGCCTTGGATACCGCGGATGTTCACGTCCAGGGCATTGCCCACGCGTGGATCACCGGCGGTGACGCCAGCCACACCCTTGATGATGTCGGCGGTGGAGGTGCCACGGAAGCGCTCGATGGTCTGCTGCGGGATGTAGGCGGTCGAACCGGTGGTGCGGTAGGTATCGAGCAGGCGCGCGGCATCGCTGCCGGTGCCTTCGCCACCACGCTGATCGCCGGCCACGCTCAGGGTGCCGGTCACGACCAGGTCATCGGCATTATTGGCACCCGCCGGCAGCTTTTCGAGCGATACCGCACCATTGCCGCTGCGGCGGGCAGCAAGGCCGGTGCCGCGCAGCAGCTGCTGCAGCGCCGTCGTCGGTGCCAGCTGACCGGATACCGGCGCCGAGGTCGCACCGTCGGCCAGGGCGGCGGCATAAGCCACCTGCACGCCGGACTGACGCATGTACTGGCCCAGCGCTGCAGCAAGCGGCTGCGCTGGGATATCGAACTGTGCGCTGGCGCCGGCAACGGTGGCCTGCGCCATTGCGGGAATGGCTGGCGTCAGCACTGCCAGGCCGGCGGCCAGCATCGCAACATGCAGACGGGACAGGCGCAGGCGTGGGCCGGCGCGGAAAGAACTGGGCATTGAAAATCCTGTTGTCGAAGCCGCAATGAGGCGGCGGAGGTTCGACGTACGTGGCGGCGGCTGAGGTACGGTCGGGGTTAAGACGAATGAGCCGGGCAAACCCCCAAGATCAATCGCCCAGCTCAGCTAGCGACGCGCTGGCAGCTCGTTTTCCTGTGCCTGCACGATGGCGATGCCGAACGGCAGTCGCGTCACGCGCAAGCCACTGCCTGCAGCCAGCGCATCCAGCGCCTGCTCGGGCTTATCCAGACGCAACGCGGCATTGATCGGCGGCAAAGCCGACAGATCCCCGCGCACGAATACATGGCCCGGACGGTAACGTTGCAACTCGGCCAGCACCTGGGTCACGGCCGCGTTTTCCAGCAGCAGTTCGCCACGTCGCCATGCTGCGACATGATCCGGCGCCAGCTCCGCACCGCGCTCGGCAACGCCGTCCTTGCCCCACCCCGCAGCCTGACCGGCCTGCAGGTACATCCAGCCCTGGTCCGGACGCGCCGCAACCCGTACGCGCCCCTGCTCCACCGCCGTAGCGACACGATCGCCATCGCGGCTGACCACGAACGCGGTGGAGATGTCCTCCACCACCCCCTCACCGACAGTGATGCGGAATGGCGCGCCGGCTTGCGGTACAACCTCGAACCAGGCGCGTCCGCGCAGCAACTCGATACGCCGCGTGGCCTCGCCGTAATGCACGGCAATGGCAGCGCCGGCATCCAGCACCGTGGTGGAACCGTCAGGCAGGCGGACATGCTGGATGGCCACATCCGCGCGGTGGTCCGCGCGTATCCGCAGCGCCAGCTCCGGCGCCGACATCACCCCACAGAACAGCGCCAGCACCGCCACCGCCGCCAGCCGCCGACGCTGCAAGCGTCGCGCCGGCCGCTGCACCAGCACGCAGGTCTGTGGGCGTGCAGCGAGGCTGCGCCACAGTACCCGTTGATGTTCAAACGCGTGGCGGTGTCCGGGCAGCAACAACCACTGCTCGAAGGTCTGCATGTCCTGCTCGTTCATGTTCCCCGAGGCCAGACGCAGCAACCAGTCGCGCGCTTGCTGCGCAGCAGGACTGTCGGGCGTTGGCGAGGAAGACGGCGGGCTCATGGGCTGGCGTTTCTGCTTGTGGTTGTGATGACGACGGGCGAAATACAGGACAACTGATTCACTACATGACGAATCACGCCACTGCATACCCAAGATGAATTGCAACGCTAACCGCCGCTGCGCGCCCAGGCCAGCCGCTGCAGGGCCAGCCGCAGATGGTTCTCCACCGTGGTTACCGACACCCCCATCCGCCGCGCAACTTCCGGCTGGGTCAGGCCCTGCAGGCGATTGAGGCGGAACATGCTGCGGGTGGGCTCGGGCAGGTGCTCGGCCGCTTCCAGAACCCGTGCCAGCTCGTCCTGCGCCATCACCTGCTCCTCCGTGGACAGCACCTCGTCCGGCCCCCACAGGTAATTCTCGGCCTGCAGGCGCAGCCTGCGCGTGCGTTCACGCCCATGATCGGTGGCCAGGTTGCTGGCCAAGCGGTACAGGTAGGCACGCGGGTTGCCGATGACCTGCTCGTTGCCGACCCCGCGCACCTTGAACCACACGCCCTGGATGACGTCGTCGGCGCCGCCGTCAGCGCCGAGGATCTGCCGCACCAGACGCAGCAAGGCTGGGCGTTCGCGGATCAGCAGTTCGGTCAAGGTGGTGGCGTTGCTGGACATTGGAGGCTGTGAAGGCTGGACGGGCTGCCTGCACAAGGCGCCCTGGGGCGGGCAAGCATACATTGATAATGATAATGGTTCTCATATGTATTGCGCGACAGTGTGTCCCAGCTCCCCACCCGGCCCATGGATCGCCCACCCGACTGAGGTTTGGTGCGTCGCAATAGTGGTGCGCGTAGAATGGAGCTCTTTTTCAACCAACAACGATTCGGAGTCAGCGCAATGAGCCTGAAATTGGTCTCGCCGGGCAAGAACCCGCCGGAAGAAATCAACGTCATCGTCGAGATCCCGAAGGATTCGGAGCCGGTGAAGTACGAAATGGACAAGGAAAGCGGCGCGATGTTCGTCGACCGCATCCTGTCCACGCCGATGCGCTACCCCTGCAACTACGGCTTCGTGCCGCAGACCCTGTGTGGCGATGGCGACCCGGCCGACGTGCTGGTGGTGCTGCCGCTGCCGCTGGTCCCGGGCTCGGTTGTGCGCTGCCGTCCGGTCGGCGTGCTGAAGATGAGCGACGAGGCTGGTAGCGACGAGAAGATCCTCGCCGTGCCGGTCGCCAAGATCTTCAGCGGCTACGCCCACGTCGAAGACATCGCCCAGGTGTCCAGCCACTGGCTGGAGCGCATTGGTCACTTCTTCGAGCACTACAAGGACCTGGAAAAGGGCAAGTGGGTCAAGATCGAAGGCTGGGGCGACGCCGCCGAAGCCAAGCAGATCCTGGTCGAAGCGCACAAGAGCTACCTTGCCACCCAGGAACAGGACGTCTGATTGGCGCTGCGTGCGGCCGTGATACTCGGCCCTGCGTAGCGACAACCATCACGTTTTCCTGGTAGAGGGCATGACCCTTTGCCAGCAAGCAGCTACATTGACAGGCCGGTTTCCGGCCTGTTTTTTGTGCGGCTTTTGCGTTTTGTCCAAGGGGAAGTGTCTTGCGAATCCTGTTAGTCGGCGGCGAAGCCAACCTGTCGGCCGAGCTGCTTGAATACGTCGCCGATCTGGGCGATGAGTGGGAAGTACAGTCGGTCCCGGATGGCAGTGCTGCCATTGTTGCGGTGTCCTCGGCCACCATCGACGCGATCATCGTTGCGCCGGTACTGCCCGACCTGGCCCCGGCCACCCTGCTCGGGCAGATCCGCACGCTGCGCCCGGAAACCATCCGCATCGCATTGATCGACGGCGACAACAACCAGCGCGTGCCATCGGCCCGCATCATTGGCGTGGCCCATCGTTTCCTGCCGCTGCCACTGGCCCCGGAAGTGCTGCTAGAAGCACTCACCAGCCTGGAGGAGCTGCGCGAACTGCTGGACAGTCCGCACCTGCGCCAGACCATCGGCCGCATCGAAAAGCTGCCCTCTCCACCGCACCTGTACATCAGCCTGACCCACGCGCTGGAAGAAGACGAGGAGAGCGACTCTGCGGAGATTGCCAAACTGATTGCAGCCGACCCGGCCATCGCCGCCAAGGTACTGCAGCTGTCCAACTCGGCGTTCTTCAACAGCGGCCGTGCCATCTCCGATCTGCGTGGCGCGGTCACCCGCCTGGGCATGGCCACCCTGCGCGACCTGGTCCTGGCCAGTGAAGTATTCGCCCTGCCTGGCATGTCCGGGCCAGACCGCAACGCACTGCAATCGCGCGCACTGATGGCCTCACGCCTGGCCGCCAAGATGCTGCCCGCATCCAGTGCCGAGCTGGGCTCCACCGCCGCACTGCTGGCCGACATCGGCCTGCTGTTGCCCGGCGTACGCGACGAGCGCCAGCCTGCCGATGCCGATGACTCGCGCCCCGGCCATGCCGAGGCCGGCGCCTATCTGATGGGCCTGTGGGGCCTGCCGATGCCGATCATCGAAGCGGTCGCCTTCCAACTGCAGCCGGGGCGCTCCAATGTGCGCAGCTTCTGGGTGGCCGGTGCCGTCCACGTTGCCACTGCATTGGCCGCCGGTACCGCTGTTGATGAGCAGTATCTGGCCAATGTCGGCGTACTGCCCAAGCTGGAGCAGTGGCGGGCAATGGCCGATGAGCTTATGGGCGTCAGCCTCGAAGCGTGAGACCGCGCTTCAAGTCAGGATTGAATGACAACGGCCGCATAGCGGCCGTTGTTGTTTTCGCGTGTTGAACGTGGATTGCGTGTTGGCACTTGCCTGCGCTTACTCCGTTCGTACGCAGTTCGCTGCACCTGCCCGCGCCACGGGACCAATCGGCGCCCAAAGAAAAAGGATGGGCCTTGCGGCCCACCCTTCGTCATGCATCACAGAGCTTCGATGGATCAGAAGCGCTGGTTGTACTGGATGAACAGGAAGCGGTCGTAGTCGAGCATCGGATCGATCTGCGAGGCGCTGCTGTTGCTCACCGAATAGGTGATCGGCGGCTGCTTGTCGAACACGTTGCGGGCGCCAACGGTCACGCTGCCATCCCACGGAGCCTGCCAGGTGACGGACACGTCGTGGTACACGATCGCACCCTTCTTGTTGGCACCGGTGCCGCCCGACCAGCCACCGTTCGGCGTCTGGTAGTTCGGCTCGTTGCACTCCACGCCTTCGTCGTAGCAGTAGTCGCGGAAGCCGCCGTAGTAACGCATGCCCCAGTTAGCCGACAGCGTGTCCTTGGCCCAGTTCAGGCCCAGGGTTGCACGCACGCGCGGGTAGTTCCAGTAACCGGCGTAGTTGTCCCATTCGGCACCCTTGGTCGACTGCTGACGGTAGGCGCTCAGGTAGTTGGCATCAAGGTTGACGCCGAAGGTACCAATCTCGGTTTCCGGCAGGCGGTAACGGACGCCGAAGTTGTAGCCTTCGGTTTCCAGCGAGCCCAGGTTGGCATTGCCGCGGCTCAGGCTGGTGACCTGACCGGTGGTGGCATCACGACCGTACTGGTCGCAGAACTGCGCAACACCGTTCTGGTAGCACTGGCCCAGCACGTAGTTGGCGGAGACGGCGGTGATCACGTTATCAACGGTGATCTTGTACCAATCCAGCGAGACGTCCAGACCCGGGACATAGCTCGGGCTGTACACCAGACCCACGGTGCGGGTCTTGCTGGTTTCCGGCTGCAGCTGGTCATTACCCACGCCCGACTGGAATGCAGCATTGGCCTGCGTGTCACGCGCGGTGATCGGCTTGCCAGCAGCATCGGTCTGACGGTAGGTCGAGCTCAGGCCTTCGGCCTGGCAACGGGCGGCAACGCGGGCATCGCCCAGCATGCCGAACTGTGCATCGCACGGATCGGTGAAGCGATCAAAGGTCTGCGAACCACCACCGAAGGTGTCGTCCATGGTCGGGGCACGGAAGCCCTCACCATAGGTACCACGCACCAGCAGGTCGTTGATCGGACGCCAGGTCAGGCTGAACTTGCTGTTGATGGTGTCGCCGAACTTGTCGAAGTCCGAGTAACGGCTGGCGATATCCAGCGACAGTTCCTGCGCACCCGGCAGATCCTTGAGCAGCGGGATCATGAATTCCAGGTAGAACTCATTGGCCTTGTACTTGCCCGAAGCAGCGCCAGCAGCCAGATCGGTGGTGTAACCGGCGGCGGACAGTGCATCCGGGTGGTCGTAGCCGCTGACTTCGCGGTGCTCGTAACCAGCGGCGAAGGCCAGCTCACCAGCGTCGCCCGGCATATCGAACAGACCACCGGTGATGTTGGCGAAGTACTGCTTGCTCTTGCTCTGCGAGGTCGCGTTGAGCAGGGTATTGATGTACTTCAGTGCTTCCGGGGTAGCAGCGGTAGCGCCGCCCAGGACGTCAAACGGGGTGCACTGGCCCAGCGCTGCATTGGTGCCCAATGCAATCGGGTTGGCCAGCGAACCGCACTGCGCCACACCTGCGCTGTTGATGAACGACGGGCCCAGGGCCTTCTGCAGTGCCAGCAGGTTGATGTTGCCGCTGCTGGTTTCGGTCACGTCGTACTGGTTGTAGTTCAGGCCCACATCCCAGTCGAACGGACGGTCGTTGAAATCAAAGGTGCCTTCCAACGCTGCGTCGAAGTGGAACGACTTGACGTTGTTTTCGCTGATGCGCGGCAGTTCGAAAATACGACGGCCCCAGCTGGTGATATCAGCACCGACCGGGTTGTAGATGCTGTCCTTGCTCAGGGCAACCGGGAAATTCTTCTGCGAAGTACCGGTCAGCGGGTAGCCAGCGATCTGACGCTTGGAGTCGCGCTCGGAGTACATCACGGTAGACTTCAAACGCATATTGTCGTTGATGTCGTAGGTACCAGCGGCGAAGACCGACTTGTTCTCCGAACCCTGATTCAACATCATCTGCTCAGTGGCGTTGAAATAATCACCGCCATTGATCTCGTGGTAGTTGTTCGGATCGCTGGAATCAGCGCCGACGCCACCCGGATGGTTGATGACCATCACCTTGCCGGTGACCGGGTCGGTGTAACGACCCCACTGGCCGGCCGGGCTCAGGCCGTCTGCAGCGTGGTTCGGGCCGTAGGTGTAACGGGTCAGTTCACGGTCCTTTGCCCACACCGGATCTTCCTTGGTGTAGGAAGCGCCCAGCATGATCGACGAACGCTCGCCAACCGCACCCAGGGTCAGGTTGTACTGGGTCTTGGCACCGTCGCCGTCGCTGTTCTGGCCGTAGTAGACCGAAGCTTCAGCGCCTTCGAAATCCTTGCGCAGGATGATGTTGATCACGCCGGCAATCGCATCGGAGCCGTAGATGGCGGAGGCGCCGTCCTTCAGCACTTCGATGCGCTCGATCAGCGAGCTCGGGATGGTCGACATATCGGTGAAGCCAGCCAGGCTGGAGCTCCAACGCTTGCCGTTGACCAGCACCAGGGTGCGCATTTCACCCAGGTTGTACAGGTTGGCGTACTGGCCACCCTGCTCCGGGTTGGATGCCAGCACTGCAGCCTTGGAGAAGGTCTGGGTGCCCGACACGGTCAGGTTCTGCAGAATGTCGCCAACGCTGACCAGACCCGAACGCTTGATGTCCTCGGAGGACACGGTGAAGATCGGCTGGGCGGTCTCAACGTCCACCGAACGGATGCGCGAGCCGGTGACTTCCAGGCGATCCAGGGTGGTCGCACCGGCAGCAGCTTCCTGCGCCGAAGCAAATGAGGGGGTCAAGGCAATAGCAATGCCGGCCGGGAGCAAGCCCAACCGCACTGCAGAATTACGAAGCTTCATCAATCTCTCCAAAGAGCTAAACAAACGACAAAGTTAGCGGTGCGTTAAACACCCCTGAACGTTACGTTCGTACTGCCACCTTGGTTTTGCGTGAGCCATCCTTAGGCTTTGCCGAATCTGGCCTCAACACCTCCGGCTGCTCCCGGTACTGCGTGGCCGATGCACCAAAACGCGCGCGGAAGGCCCGCGCAAAGCTGCAGCAGTTGTCAAAACCGCTTGCAGACGCCACTTCGCCAATCATCATGTCGGTATCACGCAACAGCATTGCCGCCCGCTCCAGGCGCAGCCGCGCCGACAAGGATTGCGGGCTCTCTTCATACAGACTCTGGAAGGTCTTGGACAAATACCAGCTGGAGAAGTTGGTCAGCTCGGCCAGCTCGCCAATGCGCACGACGCGGTGGCTGTTGCCTTCCAGGTACATGCGCGCACGCTGCATGCGGCCGAACACCTGACGCTTGCGGATGCGCGAACGGCCAGGGCAGCGCTGCACGGTGCCGGCAAGGTCACGCTGCAGGGAAGCAAGATGCAGCAGCAGCGGACGCAGCTGATGAATGGTTGCGCCCGTTGCCTGCGCCTCGCGCCACAGGCGCAGCGCCAGACGTGCCTCGCCCATACTCATGCGGCCGCGGCCGGTATAGACGCTGCAGTCGGCCAGGGTGCCGAGCATGCGCAGCGCATCGGTGTCGAGGCTGATACCGATGCACATGCCATCACGGCCGGCCTGGACCAGCGGACGCGATTCCTTTTCGAAGGCAATCCACTCGCGCTGGCGCAGGCGGAACTTGCCTTCCTTGGATTCAACCCAGGCAGTGCCACGCAGCTGCAGCCACACAGTGAACACGGTGCCCGAAGTCTGCAGGCTGCCCAGTCGCGCCACGCCTACACAGGCCGGTCGCGGGCCATCCTCCGCAGGCTTCTCGAACGACACAGACTGACCACGATCTACCCACGAAACCTGCCGCATATCGCACACCATCGTTTGCTCATATTGAGCGAACGTTTTGCCAACTTTGGCGATGCGAGTCAGGAAAGTACGGCGAGAAAGCTGCGAATTCTTCCCGATAAGCCCTACGAAATATTTCCGAAACCACAATTCCCTACGGCGACAGCCACTTAGCCAAGCCCAGCACCCGTCGCGGCGCACGTTGCGGAATACGCATCATCCCGATATCGGCGTTGTCAGCAGCGGCCAAGGCAATGAAAACCGCCCTTCCATCCGGCGCCAGGCTCAGGCCGTTGCTCGCACTGAAGCGGCTCGTATCCAGACACTGGCTGCTGCCATCAGCGGCGATGGCAGTGAGCCGGCTACTGCAATCCCGGCTGATGTCCAGGTATTCCACGGCGCCGCTGGCAGCCACGGCCCAGGCACGGTAACGCCAACGACTAGGCAGCTCCGCGTGCACGGCTTTCACACTGTCCTGGCTCAGACTCGGTGCCGCCTGCCAAAGCCCGCCACTGGCCAACCGCGTGAACAACACCCGTTGTCCTGCATTGTCGAAACGCACCTGCGATACACCTTCCAATGACGCCAGGCGTTTCCACGGCTGCTGACTACGGTCAAACAGCGTCAACGCCATCCGCTCATCTTCACCGCGCTCCACCACCAGCAGCGTGTCGGCGGCAGGCCCATACACCGCCTGCAGCGGTTCACGTACAGGCACCGCCAGCTTCACCCAGTGACCTTCCTCAGGTGCCACCTCATAGATACCCGGTGCTCCATCCGCATCTCGCCCAGTCACCAGCAGCCGTCGCCCATCGGCAGACCAATCCATGGGTTGCCGCGCCTCGGGGCGTACCCCTTCGATCATCTGCAGGGACGCGGGTTCATTCAGGCGCGCCCACCACAAAGCGAATGCACCGGAACGGTCCGAGGTGAACGCCAACTGCCCGCCATCGGGTGACACCATTGGCTGGCCATCACGCGCCGAGGAAGCAAACAGGCGCTGCGCCGGCCCAGCATCGACTCCCAGCGGGATACGGTACAAGCCGAACTGCGGTTGGCTGCGCATGAACGCCAGGTTGCCACCGCCACGCGACACCGCGGGACTCTGCGCGTTGTCGATGCCCATGTCACGCAAGGCGCGCGTCGCCACATCCAAGCGATACAGGCGCGCTTCGCTGTCGATACGACGCCCAAACACCATTTCATCCGAGCCCAACCAACTCCACCCCCTGATTTCGGCGGCCTCGTCGGTCAAGCGCTGTGCATTGCCACCATCGGCATCCATGACCCACATATCCCCCACTTGGGGATTGCGCACGAAACCGATCTTTTTCCCATCCGCCGAGTAGCGCGGCGCATAGTCGAAGTCGTCTGCGCCGATCTCGTACTGCAACGATGACCAGCGTCCCGATGCCAGGTCCAGGCTGCGTATACCTCGACTTGCGTAACGGCCGGTCATGGAACCAAACAGCAGGCTCGCTCCGTCCGGCGCCCAGTCAAAGCTCAGCATGTCGGTACCATCACAACGCGCTGCGCGACGCAGGCCGGTGCCCGTTGCCGACACCACCAGCACCTCGCAGTCACCCTGCAACAGGAAGCGCGCAAAGGCGATATTGCGGCCATTCGGCGACCACACCGGGAAGCGATCCGAAGCACCGGCGGGCGTGGCCAGCAGCGGCGTGGCGGTCGCGTTGCTTACACTCTGTATCCACAAACTGGACCTGTTGTCCTTCTCGCGCGCGAACACCACCAACGCACCATCGGGTGAGAGCGAAGGATTGACCTCAACGTCCTCGGTCGCGGTAATCAGCCGATAGGGGCGCGCAGGACTGCCCACCACCCGGTTGCCCTCGGCAACCGTTGCATCCACCTGCGAAGGCGCATCGCGCTCCCACAGCAACCATGCCATCACCAGCGTGCTGAGCAACAAGGCAATACCGATTGCCAGCAGGCCATAACGCCGCACCTTGCGACGTTTGTAGCGCGTTGCTTCGCGCGCGTTTGCTTCACGCGCGTCTGCAGGGGCTGAATCCGTGACCTCCGCCTCAGCGCCCCCGGACGCCTCGACAGCCGCGACATCCGAGCTCAGCTCCCAAACCACCGTGGCCAGCAGCCGATATCCGGTTTTAGCGATGGTTTCTATATAAGGCGCACCCTCGCCCGCCTCGCTTGCGGCAAACGCCTTGCGCAACTGGGTTACCGCTTGGGTAAGCACGTCATTGGTCGGCATGGTGTCCGGCCAGACTTCGGCGAACAGTTCCTCGCGTGTCACCACCTGCCCGGGCTTGCGCGCAAGCGCCAACAACACCCCCACCGATTTCGGTGTGAGCCGCTGTACTTTGCGTGTGCCTGGCAGATGCACCTCACGAGAGGAAAGCACCACCAGACACTCACCGATGCGCAATCGGTCAGAGCTAGGTTTTTCGGTGGGGTTCATTGCCATCGCGGTCTTTCAAAATCGCTGGCGGACACGAATCCTGTGTCCAGCTTTCCGGGCTCGAACCCTTGCAAGCCGCCAAATTCCGCAAAAGGCATCAACGCACAGAGCAAATGTTTTATCTGGAACAGATATTACTCTAATGAAGTTCCCCACGTGCCATACGTGGACGACATCAGGCTCTCTCTCGCCGACGAAATTACATAATCAGTTACATGATTCGCGCCGCACGGCGCGATTTTTTTAACTAACGTTCAGTTTTCTCTGCCTTGTAGATGGTCAGGCCAACCAGCCGCGAAACCACCAGCGCAACGTACATAACGCCTGCAAACTGCTCCAACATCACCAATGCACGTGCCTGCGGATGCACCGGTACCACGTCGCTCAGACCTACCCCTGACAACAAGCTGAAGCTGAGATAAAGCAGCTCGACCCAGCTTCTGAAATCGCCTTCGCTGGTGGCGACAAAACTGCCCGGATAGACGTGCTGGCATACTGAATAGGCAAAAGCGAACGCCCAGGCCAACAGGGTGAACGTAGCGCCCGCAGCAAACAGCTCATCCCGTGTGACCTTGTGGTCCTGCAGCATGTAGGCAATCAAACTGCATGAAGTATAGAAATACAGCAGGCTCTCGAACGCCTGCGCCACCGCCACCAGCGAATGGCGCCCCAACAAGGCACCGGCGACGGAGAACACCACCGCCGGGATCGCCAGCGTCAATGCCAGCCACAGCAACAGCGGACTGCGCCGTACCACCCACACCGCCAACCCCAGCACCAGCATGCCGAACGCGCCGAACAACGCGCGTCCGGCCGGCATGTGCTCCATCGCCGGGTAAAGCAGCACACCCAGCAGCTGCACCGCCAGCAACCACGCCGACGGGTGCCTGCGCGCCATCACGATCCATCTCAAGCGCGACTGCATACGCATCCCCATTGCCGGTACCAAACGATGTGGTTGAGCCAGGGCCCGCAGGGGCGGACCTCAGGGACCCGGACTGGCCGCCATCCCGGCGCGATACGGGTAAGTGGCAAAGATCGCCGCTACCGCGGCATCAATCCGCTCGCCGCGCTGCTCCGGCTTCACCCGCCCCACCGTACCGACCGCAACGCCTTCCCAGACCAGTTGCTTCTTCCGCGCATCCACCACGTCGATGTTCAAGGTACCTTCGGTGTACTGGCGCACGTCGGTGCGGTCGCGCCAATAAGGCACGGCAACATAACCGCGGGCGCGGTAGCTGTAGTAATAGTCGTAATCCACTTCCGGCATCGTGGTGACCTGGGTCTTGTCCTGCAGGTAGGCGTTGAGGTTCACCCACAGGTCCGGGTTGGTTTCATCGAACCGATAGCCACGTGATTCCATCTGCGTGCGCACCGCTGCGCGGATACGATTGCTGGTGATGGTGGTATAGCCATGCTGCTCAAGCGCGAGCGGGGTGTAGAAGGCAAAGCTGCGGTAGCGCGAGAAGTCAGCGGTCGGATCGGCCTGGCTGGCAACTCGCGGTGTGCTGGCGCAGGCGCCCAGCAGGAGCAGCGAGGACAAGACGAAAAGCAAGGAAACGAAGCGAAGTTTCATGGCCTACCCCTGGTGTGGACGAGCGCACGCTAACACGTCCTTAGCCGTCCCGGCGTCAAACAATGGGCGGGGCACCCGCTGGATGCCCCACCCCGGATTGCAGGACTACTCGACCCGGTAGACCTGCGCGCCCTGCTCGCGGAACTGCGCCGACTTCTCGGCCATCCCCGCCGCCAACGCCACCCCCTCATCCATCCCCTGCTCGGCCGCGTACTCACGCACATCCTGGGTGATCTTCATCGAGCAGAAATGCGGGCCGCACATCGAGCAGAAGTGGGCCAGCTTGTGTGCATCCTTGGGCAGCGTTTCATCATGGAATTCCTTGGCCTTTTCCGGATCCAGACCGAGATTGAACTGGTCTTCCCAGCGGAACTCGAAGCGCGCCTTGCTCAAGGCGTTGTCGCGGACCTGCGCACCCGGATGGCCCTTGGCCAGATCGGCGGCATGCGCGGCGATCTTGTACGCCATGATGCCGTCGCGCACATCCTGCCGGTTGGGCAGGCCCAGGTGCTCCTTCGGCGTCACGTAGCACAGCATCGCGGTACCGTACCAACCAATCATCGCTGCACCAATCGCACTGGTAATGTGGTCGTAACCCGGCGCGATGTCGGTGGTCAGCGGCCCCAGCGTATAGAACGGTGCTTCGCCGCACTCCTGCAGCTGCTTGTCCATGTTCTGCTTGATCAGCTGCATCGGCACATGACCGGGACCTTCGATGATGGTCTGCACATCGTGCTTCCACGCAGTCTTGGTCAGCTCGCCCAACGCCTCCAGTTCGCCGAACTGCGCCGCGTCGTTGGCATCGGCAATGCAGCCAGGGCGCAGGCCGTCACCGAGACTGAAGGACACGTCGTAGGCCTTCATGATGTCGCAGATGTCTTCGAAGTGCGTGTAAAGGAAGTTTTCCTTGTGGTGCGCCAGACACCATTTGGCCATGATCGAACCACCGCGCGAGACGATGCCGGTGACGCGCTTCGCGGTCAGTGGCACGTGTCGCAACAACACCCCGGCATGGATGGTGAAGTAGTCAACGCCCTGCTCGGCCTGTTCGATCAAGGTATCGCGGAATATCTCCCAGGTGAGCTCCTCGGCCCGCCCGTCCACTTTCTCCAGCGCCTGGTAGATCGGCACCGTACCAATCGGCACCGGCGAATTGCGCACGATCCACTCGCGCGTCTCATGGATGTGCTTGCCGGTGGACAGATCCATCACCGTGTCGCCGCCCCAGCGGATCGCCCACACCAGCTTCTCCACTTCCTCGGCGATACCGGAAGAAACCGCGCTGTTGCCGATATTGGCGTTGATCTTGGTCAGGAAATTGCGGCCGATGATCATCGGCTCACACTCGGGGTGGTTGATGTTGTTTGGCAGGACCGCGCGGCCGCGCGCGATCTCATCGCGCACGAACTCCGGCGTGATGATCTGCTGGATGCTGGCACCGAAGCTCTGCCCCGGATGCTGGGCAAGCAGCCCTGCATCGCGCACCGCATCCAACCGCTGGTTCTCGCGGATGGCGACGTACTCCATCTCCGGGGTAACGATGCCGCGCCGCGCATAGTGCATCTGGGTGACGTTGGCGGTACCAATCGCACGGCGCGGCAGCGTGCGGCCGGGGAAGCGCACGGCATCGAGCCTGGCATCGTGCTGGCGACCACGACCGAACTCTGAACTGAGCCCGGCCAACTGCTCGGTATCGCTGCGTTCCTCGATCCAGGCGCTGCGCACCGCCGCCAGCCCAACTGCCAGATCGATATTGGCCTGTGGGTCCGTGTACGGGCCGGAGGTGTCATACACGGTGACCGGATGATTCTCTTCGCCGCCAAACAGGGTTGGTGTGCGGGTCAGCGCGATCTCGCGCATCGGCACCTGCAGGTCCGTACGCGAACCCGCAACGAAGATCTTGCGCGAACCGGGAATCGGCCGGGTAACGGATTCGGAGAGTTGCTGGGCCTGTTGCTGCAGGCTGGGCTGTGCGTTCATTGGCATTCGTCCTGTCTATCCACACGCGGGGTGCGAAGGCCACGCGAGGGATTCGCATGACGGAACGAAGCGAAGGCGCACGCCACCCGGCCCTGGCCCATAGCGGGACATCGACTGGCGGCACACGAAGCTTCCCTACGCCGGTATGAGCCGGATCAGGTTCGAAGGGTATGTCTCAACCGTGACCCAATGGTCACGGTACCCCCGCTTCGGGCGTCATTAGACCCGCAATCGATGGGAAAGCCAAGCCAGCAGGAACGCCGGTCAACGGTACTACCCGGGGCATCGCCCTGCGCAACAACACAAGCCACTAACGTAATCGTGACGCGCCATTCAGTAGCATCCCGCGCAGGCTCGTTTCGAATGACTGCCTTGCGGCGCTTGCCGCCCCTCCTTTCCCGGTTTGGCGCCACGGTGCCAGCCGGCTGTCCTGCAAGCTCAGGCTCGCTCCCCTCAATCACTCATTTGATCGGAGAAGCTCCTTCATGGTGTTTCGTGTCTCCATTGCACTGGTCGCGCTGCTGGTGCTGATTGCCGGCCTCGCGCCCGGCCCCTTCAACGACGTGGTGCAGGCCGCGCTGGCCCAGGTTGTGCGTGGCGCCGGCTGGATGTACCTGCTGATCGTGTTCCTGACGCTGTCCTTCCTGCTGTACCTGGCGTTCGGGCGCTTCGGCAGCCTGCGCATCGGCGGCGAAGATGCCGAGCCGGATTTTTCCCGCGCCAGCTGGCTGTCGATGCTGTTCGCCGCTGGCATGGGCATCGGCCTGGTGTTCTGGGGCGCAGCCGAGCCGGTATCGCATTTCGTCACACCACCCGAAGGCCTTCCGCCGCAAAGCATGGATGCCGCCCGGGCCGCGATGCGCTACTCCTTCTTCCATTGGGGCCTGCACCCGTGGGCGATCTATGCCTTGATCGGGCTGGCAATGGCCTGGTTCCAGTACAACCGCAACGGCCGCGGCCTGATCAGCGACATGCTGCAGCCGGTGATCGGCCGCCATCATCGCGGTTGGTTTGGCAAGCTGGTGAACATTGCCGCCGTGGTCGCCACCGCAATCGGTGTCGCCACCACGCTGGGATTCGGCACCATCCAGATCGCCGCCGGCATGCAACGTGTGTTTGGCGTCACCGCAGGCGTGCCACTGCAGATGACCGTCATCGCCATCGCCTTCGTGCTTTACATGATCTCCACCACCAGCGGCGTGGACCGTGGCATCAAGTGGTTGTCCAACTTCAATCTGGCGTTGGCGGCATTGCTGCTGGCCGCAGTGCTGGTGCTCGGCCCCACCGGTTTCATCTTCGATACCTTCACCACCACGCTGGGCTCCTACCTGAACCAGCTGGTGACGATGAGCCTGCGCATGTCGCCTTTCTCCGGCAGTACCTGGGTCGCCGATTGGACCATCTTCTACTGGGCCTGGTGGATTGCCTGGGCGCCGTTCGTGGGCGCATTCATTGCGCGGGTATCGCGGGGCCGCAGCGTCCGCGAGTTCGTGGTCGGGGTAGTGCTGGCGCCAACCCTGCTCGGCTTCCTGTGGTTCTCGGTCTTCGGTGGCACCGCGCTGTGGGCGCAGCTGTTTGGCCACGCCGATCTTGTCCAGGCGCTGGGCAATGGCTATGAAACGGTGTTGTTCACGCTGTTCGACAGCATGCCGGCGTCATTGCTGCTGTCGGGCCTGGCGCTGGTCCTGCTGGTGATTTTCTTCGTCACCTCCGCCGATTCCGCGGTACTGGTGCTGGCCAGCATGTCCACCGATGAAGCCGGCGATCCACCACTGTCGCGCAAGCTGGTGTGGGGCATTGCCATTGCACTGATCGCCGCGGCATTGCTGCTCGCAGGTGGACTGGATGCACTGCAGGGCATGATCACCATTGCCGCACTGCCATTCGCGCTGTTGATGGTGTTGGTGATGATTTCGCTGTACCGCGTACTGGACGCCGAGCACAACCGGCAGCGTCGGCTTGCGCAGCGTGCACGACACATGATGGAGGCGTGGATCGAGCGCGAGCAGGCGGCACAGGAAGCAGCGCGTGCGGCCGCTGAAGCAGGCACCAACGCCGATCCCTGACCACAAAGAATCTGCGCTGTCCCGGAGTTTCACTCAAGTTCAAAGCGCCCTCCCCTTCGGCTCTGGCCGACGGAAGGGCGCAGTTACCGCCCCGCTTGCTCAGCAACGAGCCTCAATAACCAGCCGCCTGCCCATCCTTGCGGCTTTCCGAAGCGCCGTAGTAAACGCCACTTTCCGGGTCACGCATGATTGCCTGATAGCCGCCATAAGGACCGTCGGCAAACACCACACGGTGGCCCTTGCGCATCAGGCTGCGCACCGTCTCATAGGCAAAGCCGGTTTCAAGATTGACCTCACCTCCGTCACTCATCGCCGTGGCCTGCCCGGTCGGCTCGGTGGAGCCTTCATGCTGGATGCGCGGCGCGTCGCCGGCCTCCTGCAGGTTCATGCCGAAATCGACCAGGTTCATCACGATCTGCGCATGCCCCTGTGGCTGCATCGCGCCACCCATCACGCCAAAGCTGGCGAACGGCTTGCCGTCCTTGGTGATGAAGGCCGGGATGATGGTCTGGAACGGCCGCTTGCCCGGTGCATAACCGTTGGGATGATCCTTCTGCAGCACGAACATCTCGCCTCGATCCTGCAGGATGAAGCCGAGCCCCGGTGGCGCCATGCCGCTACCCATGCCGCGATAGTTGGATTGGATCAATGACACCATCATGCCGTCGGCATCGGCCACGGTCATGTAGATGGTGTCGCCCTCCTCCAGCTGCCGGGGCGTGCCCGGCTGCACTTCCTTCAAGGCCTTGTCCATCGAGATCAGCGCACGGCGCTGTGCTGCGTACTCTTTGGAGATCAGCCGCTGCACCGGCGCCGGCGAGAATGCCGGGTCCGCGTAGAAGCGTGCACGATCGGCGAACGCCAGTTTCTTGGCCTCAACGAACAGATGGATATGTTCTGCCGAGCCAAATGGAATCTTCGAGAAATCGTATGCTTCCAGCACGTTGAGGATCTGCAGCGCGGCGATGCCCTGGCTGTTCGGCGGCAACTCCCACACGTCGTAGCCGCGGTAGTTGCTGCTGACCGGCTCGACCCACTCACCCTGGTGCGCAGCCATGTCCTCGTAGCTCAGGTAGCCGCCATTGGCCTTGAAGTAGTCGCCAATGCCGCGAGCGATGTCGCCTTTGTAGAACGCATCGCGGCCGCCGTCGGCAATCTGCTGCAAGGTGTTTGCAAGGTTTGGGTTGCGCCACATCTGCCCCTTGCGTGGCGCTTGCCCGTCGATGGTGAACTGCTCTTTGAAACCCGGATACTGCGACAGCTTGGGCACCGAGCGATCCCAGTAGTAGGCAATGACCTCGGACACCGGATGCCCTTCTCGCGCATAGGCGATTGCCGGTGCCAGATTCTCCGCCATCGGCTTGCGCCCGAAGCGTTCGTGCAAGGCGAACCAGCCATCCACCGCGCCAGGCACCGACACCGGCAGCGGCCCGGTCGCAGGAATCTCCTTCAAGCCACGCCGCTGCAGCTCTGCAAGCGTCAGCGAACGCGGCGAGCGGCCCGAGCCGTTGTAACCATGCAGCTTCTGCGTCGCCGGGTCCCAGACAATCGCGAACAGGTCACCGCCAATGCCATTGCCGGTCGGTTCCATCAGTCCAAGCGCGGCGTTTGCGGCGATGGCCGCATCCACCGCCGAGCCGCCGCCCTTCATCACGTCGAGCGCGATCTGCGTGGCCAGCGGCTGCGACGTGGCCGCCATCGCATGCGGCGCGATGACTTCCGAACGGGTGGCAAATTCATGCCCGGTGATACGGTCTGCGGCAGGCACCGTTACCGGCGCGAGGGACAAGGCGAGCAACAGCGCGGTACGCAACATGGCGAAGGACCAGCAAGGGAATAGCGGGACGATAGCCCAGCCGCCATACAAGCGCACGCCTTGTGCAGTCGTTCAACTGCCAGGGAGGCGCCCTCATGGCGCGATGTGGTCCACGCAGGCTTTTTGCATCAACCAGAATCCCATGCCAGGTCACCACGGTCGGCTTCCCGGTGGGAATGGCGTGAACCGCGAAGCAGGGACATTGTCAGATGAGGGAACTCGAGACACCCGTCGGATGCCGCTGGCAATTCAGGGCGACGTCCCGGCCCGCGCCACTCCCAACGCCCCGACAGTCTCCTGCCCCCCGCTTGACCAGCCGCTGATCTGCTCCAGCAGCCCGCGCGTCTCCTGGCCTGGATCCAGGCCCAGTTCCTGCCGCAATACCGATTCGAATCGATGGTAGACCTTCAGTGCTGCAGCGCGCATGCCGGTCCCGGCATGTGCGCGCATCATCCGACGTGTATGTGCCTCGTTCCACGGATCGCGCTGACTCAAGGCATTGGCCAGCTGTACCGCCGACTCCCAACGCGATGCCTCCAGCATTTCATCGCAGCAGCGAGCCGCCGCATCGATCAGCTGCGCGTCCAGCAATTGCCGGGTACTCGCCAGCCAGCTCTGGAAGTTGGAATCGGCCACATCCTCCATTCCATCCAGAAACACTTGCTGCTCAGCCATCAGGTGGACCGCTTCACACGGCGCCTGCTGCAGCAGATCGACATCGAACAAAGGCGCACCGCCACGCATCAGGCCAACCGCCGAGCGTTCGATACGCAGAATGCCTTCGCCCAAAGCCAGATTGCAGAAGCGATTGAGGTTGCTCAGCACCTGGCGCAGGTTGGTCAGGGCGCTGGTCTCTCCCAGGTTGGGCCACAACAGGGCCGCCAGCGCAGCCCGCGAATGCATGCGATTGGATTCGATCGCCAGGTAGCCAAGCAGGACCCAGCCCTTGCGATAGATCAATGGCGTCGGCAGACCACCCCCCTGACCCATCAGCTGCAGCAGGCCGACGGTCGGTTCGCTGGTCAGTCCGCCATTCGGGTCGCCACACCGGCCCGCCCCCGCACACGTAGTGTCCTGTCCTGTTAACTGGGTCATGGCGATCTTCCTCGGGCTGGCCCAGAAAAGAGCCTCTTACTTGCTAAACCGGCAAAAGCGGCGCGATCCAATCATCGCCAGGGGAAATTTTTCCTTCGGCTGCATTCAAGCCGCCGCGGCTGGCCCGAAACCGCGCAATCCCGCAGCAAGCGCTACCGGTGCGCTTAGGTTTCAGCCGCAACCATGCCGTAGCGGCGGGGCTTGCGCGGCAATGTCAGGTATTCACACCTGCAAGCGTTGACACGCACCCGCAGGTAGTGGTTATCTCGACCAATGCTGCAACGCCACAACACCACCGCCAACACAACTTCGATCCCGGCCAACGCCGCGGCGTCGCTGCTTGTACTCGTACTTATTACCGAACCTACAGGGGCGGGACGAGCTGGCGCGTAGCAGAAAATGCCAGATTCGAACAAAGACCCCGCACCGGCCCCGGCGCGGGGTTTTTCGTTTCCAGCTTCTATTTCATCTGAAACCATGTACCCGACCCCAGACACCGCCAACAAACACACCGCCAACGCTGCCTGCCGCAGCGCTGCCGCCTGCATGGTGTCCACCCCGCCCGCCCCGGCCGCTGCGTCCTGACGCAACGGCCGTTTTTATTTCTGCCTGACTCTCTTCATTGCAAGGAAACCAAGCACCATGAGCACCAACGAACTGCCCCAGATCAAAATCGCCGTTGTCGGTTACGGCAGCCAGGGCCGCGCCCATGCCATGAACCTGCGTGAATCCGGCTTCGACGTGGTTGTCGGCCTGCGCGCTGGCGGCCCCACCGAGGTCAAGGCCCAGGCCGATGGCTTCACCGTCAAGAGCCCGGCCGAAGCGGTCAAGGACGCCGACCTGGTCGCCGTGCTGACCCCGGACATGGTGCAGAAGAAGCTGTACAACGAAGTGTTGGCGCCGAACATGAAGCAGGGTGCCTGCCTGCTGTTCGCGCACGGCCTGAACGTGCATTTCGGCATGATCGAGCCGCGCGCCGATCTGGACGTGGTGCTGGTCGCACCCAAGGGCCCGGGCGCACTGGTGCGTCGCGAGTATGAAATCGGCCGCGGCGTGCCGTGCATCTACGCGGTCTACCAGGACAAGAGCGGCAAGGCCGAGCAGTTCGCACTGGCCTATGCGGCTGGCCTGGGCGGCGCCCGCGCCAACATCATCAAGACCACCTTCAAGGAAGAGACCGAAACCGATCTGTTCGGCGAGCAGGCCGTGCTGTGCGGCGGTGCTTCCTCGCTGGTCCAGGCCGGCTTCGAAACCCTGGTGGAAGCCGGCTACCAGCCGGAAATCGCCTACTACGAAGTGCTGCACGAACTGAAGCTGATCGTCGACCTGTTCTACGAAGGCGGCATCACCCGCATGCTGGAGTTCATCTCCGAGACCGCGCAGTACGGCGATTTCGTCAGCGGCCCGCGCGTCATCGATGCCTCGGTGAAGGCACGCATGAAGGACGTGTTGACCGACATCCAGAACGGCACCTTCACCAAGAACTGGGAAGCCGAGTACGAAGCCGGTCTGCCGAACTACAAGAAGTTCCAGCAGGCCGACAAGGAACATCCGATCGAAAAGGTTGGCAAGGAACTGCGCGCCAAGATGGTTTGGCTGCAAGGTCAGACGGCGTAAGAACGTGCCGGCGAATCGTCCAGCGCAGCATCCCGTGTCCCGCGCCAAGCGCGGGCCACGGGGCATGCACGCTACGGTCGCAGCCAGGTTCCATCCCGCGGTCCCCCACCCGCAACAGGCAAAGGTCGCTGCATGAACACTTCCACCCCCGCTGCGCCCCGTAACGGCGCACGCTGGCTGACGCAGGCTTTGGAAGCCGAAGGCGTGCAAACGCTGTTCGGCTACCCGGGCGGCACCATCATGCCGTTCTACGACGCATTGGTGGACTCCAGCCTCAAGCACATCCTGGTACGACACGAGCAGGGCGCCGCTTTGGCTGCCAATGGCTATGCCCGCGCAAGCGGCAAGGTAGGCGTATGCGTGGCCACTTCCGGCCCGGGTGCGTCCAACCTGGTCACGGGCATTGCCGACGCCATGCTCGACTCGGTACCGATGGTGTGCCTGACCGGTCAGGTCGCTACCCCGCTGCTGGGTACCGATGCGTTCCAGGAACTGGATGTGTTCGGCATGACCATGCCGATCGTCAAGCACAGCTGGTTGGTGCGCAGCGTTGATGAGCTGCCGCAGGTGGTTGCCGAAGCCTTCCGCGTCGCCCGTGAAGGGCGGCCCGGTCCGGTGCTGATCGACCTGCCCAAGGACGTGCAATTGGGTGATGCCTCGCACCTGCCCGATCACGTGCCGGCCTCGGTGGATCCGGTGCCGGCACCTTCGGCCGAACGCCTGGCTGCCGCGGTGGAAATGATTGCCGCTGCAGAGAAGCCCGTGATCTACGGCGGTGGCGGCATCGGCCTGGCCGATGCGGTTGGCGAGTTCCGTCATTTCGTCGAAAGCTCCGGCATTCCGACCGTGCTGACCCTGCGCGGCCTGGGTGCATTGCCGGCCAATCATCCGCAATACCTGGGCATGCTGGGCATGCACGGCACCCGCGCCGCCAACATGGCGGTGCAGGAGTCGGACCTGCTGATCGTGGTCGGTGCCCGTTTCGATGACCGTGCCACCGGCAAGCTGGCTGAGTTCGCCCCGTTCGCCCGCGTCATCCATCTGGATGCCGATGCCTACGAGATCTCCAAGCTGCGCGCGGTCGACATCGCCATTCCCGGCAACGTCAAGACCGGCCTGCAGGCACTGACCAGCATCCGCAGCAGCTGCAACAGCTGGCGTGCACGTTGTGCCGCCAACCGCGAGAAGTTCGCCGCCCGCTATGACGCGCCCGGCCATGACATCTACGCACCAGCGCTGCTGAAGCGGCTGAGCGAAGTGGCACCGCCGGATACCGTCATCGCCTGCGATGTCGGCCAGCACCAGATGTGGGTGGCGCAGCATTGCCGTTTCAACCACCCGCGCAACCACCTGACCTCCGGCGCGCTGGGCACGATGGGCTTCGGCCTGCCAGCGGCGATGGGTGCGCAGTTCGCCTGCCCCGATCGCACCGTGGTGCTGGTTTCCGGTGATGGCAGCTTCATGATGAACGTGCAGGAGCTGGCCACCATCGCCCGCTGTCGCCTGCCGGTTAAGATCGTGCTGCTGGACAACTCCTCGCTGGGCATGGTCCGGCAGTGGCAGGAGCTGTTCTTCGCCGAGCGCTACAGCGAGATCGACCTGTCCGACAACCCGGACTTCGCCGCGCTGGTGCAGGTGTTCGGCATTCCCGCCACCCGCATCACCCAGCGTGCGCAGGTTGAAGATGCACTGGCCGCCATGCTGGATACCCCCGGCCCGGCACTGCTGCACGTGTCCATCGATGCACGCGCCAACGTGTGGCCGCTGGTGCCACCCAACAACGCCAACAGCACCATGCTGGACAGCAACCCAGCCCATGCCAAGGCAGCGCAGGAGAGTTCCAATGCAATACCGGCTTGACCTGGTGCTGAAGCCTGCCGAAGGCGCGCTGGTGCGCGTGATCGGCATGGTCGAACGGCGCGGCTTCGCCCCCAGCAACATCGCCGGCGCCCGCAATGCCGACGATGCCGGCCGCTGGCACGTGCAGATGGATATCCATGGCACGCGCCCGCCGGAAACCCTGTGCCACCAGTTGCAGAAAGTCTATGACTGCGAATCCGTGCAACTGGTTGCCGTAGCAGGTGCCAGCGTATGAGCAGCGATGTAAGTGGCGTACCGGTAGTACGCCGCCGCAAACCACGGAGGCGTCTTCTTCGACGCGAACAGCCGACAGCTGGTTCGCTCGTATCCGGTGACGGCCACGTACATGCCTGATCGTGGCCGCGCCGTCGCAGTTGCAACACCCGCTGACGCCCTGAACGTCAGCGTTGCCGACGTATTGGCCGCGCAGGCCCGCCTGCGCCGTTTTCTGCCGCCTACCCCGCTGCATTACGCCGAGCGTTTTGGCACCTGGCTCAAGCTCGAAAACCTGCAGCGCACCGGCTCCTACAAGGTGCGTGGTGCCTTGAACGCAATGCTGGCCGCACTGGAACGCGGCGACGAACGCCCGGTTATCTGCGCCTCGGCCGGCAACCACGCCCAAGGCGTGGCCTGGGCCTCGCATCGCCTGGGCGTGCAGGCCATCACGGTGATGCCGCATGGCGCACCGGCCACCAAGATCGCCGGCGTCCAGCATTGGGGCGCCACCGTGCGCCAGCATGGCAACAGCTACGACGAAGCCTTCGCCTTCGCCCGTGAACTGGCCGAACAGAACGGCTACCGCTTCCTGTCCGCCTTCGACGACCCCGACGTGATCGCCGGCCAGGGCACGCTGGGCATCGAACTGGCACCGCATGCACCGGACGTGGTGATCGTGCCGATCGGCGGCGGCGGCCTGGCCTCCGGCGTCGCGCTGGCCCTGAAGTCGCAGGGTGTGCGCATCATCGGCGCGCAGGTTGAAGGCGTGGACTCGATGGCACGCGCGATCAAGGGCGATGTGCGCGAAGTTGATCCGGTGCCAACCCTGGCCGATGGCGTCAAGGTCAAGATCCCAGGCTTCCTCACCCGCCGTCTGTGCGCCAGCCTGCTCGACGATGTGGTCATCGTCCGCGAAGCCGAGCTGCGCGAAACCCTGGTGCGGCTGGCACTGGAAGAACACGTCATCGCCGAAGGTGCAGGTGCACTGGCGTTGGCCGCAGGCCGCCGCGTGTCCGGAAAGCGCAAATGTGCGGTGGTGTCCGGCGGCAACATCGACGCCACGGTATTGTCGACCTTGTTGTCTGAAGTACGCCCCAGCCCACCACGCAAACCTCGACGGCGTAACGCCGAACGACTTAGAAGCCGTGTCGTTGCATCGACACAGCGCAGTTCCAGATCCGAATCCCCCCAAATTTCCGTTACCGCCGCAGTCGAGGAGACCCTCTGGTGAATACTCCAACCAACAACACCCCGCGAATTACCATCTTCGACACGACCCTGCGCGACGGTGAGCAATCACCCGGCTGCAGCATGACCCCACCACAGAAGCTGGTGATGGCGAGGGCGCTGGCGGAACTGGGCGTGGACGTGATCGAAACCGGCTTCCCCGCAAGTTCGCAGTCCGACCGCGAAGCCATGGCGCTGATCGGCCGCGAGGTACGACAGCCGGTCCTGGCAGTGCTGTCGCGCTGCCTGGCCGGCGATATCGAAACCTCCATCAAGGCTCTGGAAGCCGCAGCGCGCCCGCGCCTGCACCTGTTCCTGTCCACCAGTCCGCTGCACCGCGAGCACAAGCTGCGCATCAGCAAGGAACAGGTGCTGGAATCGGTGCACAAGCATGTGAGCATGGCGCGCGGCTATCTGGACGATGTCGAGTTCTCCGCTGAAGACGCTACCCGCACCGAGCTGGACTTCCTGACCGAAGTCACCCAGGTCGCGATCGCCGCCGGCGCGCGCACCATCAACCTGCCCGACACCGTTGGCTTCACCACGCCGGAAGAAATCCGCGCGATGTTCCAGCACGTGATCGCCAACGCCGCCGGTGCTGACAAGGTCATCTTCAGTACCCACTGCCACAACGACCTGGGCCTGGCCGTGGCCAACTCGCTGGCCGCCATCGAAGGTGGTGCGCGCCAGGTGGAAGGCTCGATCAACGGCATCGGCGAGCGTGCCGGCAACTGCGCGCTGGAAGAAATCGCGATGGTGCTGAAGGTGCGCAATGCCTTCTACAACAACTTCGACACCGGCTTCGACACCCGCCGCATCGTGCCCACCTCGCAGCTGCTGCAGCGTCTGGTCGGCATGCCGGTCCAGCGCAACAAGGCCATTGTTGGCGCCAATGCCTTCGCGCACGAATCCGGCATCCACCAGCACGGCATGCTGCGCAACCGCAACACCTACGAAATCATGCGTCCGGAAGACGTGGGCTGGGAGTCCTCGCAGATGGTGCTGGGCCGCCACAGCGGCCGCGCCGCGGTCGAGGCACGCCTGCGTGCGCTGGGTTACTGGCTGGAAGAGGAAGAACTGAAGCTGATCTTCGAGCAGTTCAAGGCACTGTGCGAACAGCAGCGCGTGGTCACCGATGCCGACCTGCAGACCCTGATGCAGGGCACGTCCAGCAGCGACGGCTACCGCCTGGCATCGATGACCATCAGCGACGTCGGCAGCCGTGCCAACGCGCTGGTCGAGCTGTCCGATCCGGAAGGCAACCGCGTCGCTGAAACCGCGCAGGGCGACGGCCCAGTCGATGCCTTGTTCTCGGCATTGTCGGCCGCCACCGGCGTGCAGCTGACCCTGGACAGCTACCACGTGCACAGCGTCGGCATCGGCGCCGATGCGCGCGGCGAGGCCAACCTGAGCGTGCGTCACGAAGGCGAAATCCTCGAAGGCACCGGCACCAGCCGTGACATCATCGAAGCCAGCGCGCTTGCCTGGCTGGATGTCACCAACCGCCTGCTGCGCCAGCGTGAAAGCAGCACCACCGAGGAAGCCGTCAGCGCCTGAGCGCGACGACAGAACATAGGCACCGGAACGAACCAATGAGCTCCGCACCCAAAACCCTGTACGACAAACTGTGGGATGCCCACGTTGTCGTTCCCGAATCCGACAACGCGCCGGCCGTGCTGTACATCGACCTGCACCTGATCCATGAAGTCACCTCGCCGCAGGCCTTCACCGAGCTGCGCGAGCGCGGCCTGAAGCCGCGCCGCACCGACCGCACCAAGGCGACGATGGACCACTCCACGCCGACCCTGCCGGCCGGCCCGGACGGCAAGCTGCCCTACGCCAGCAAGGCCTCCGAAGCACAGGTGGAGACGCTGGCGAAGAACTGCGCCGAGTACGGCATCGAACTGTTCGACCTGTCCTCGGCCAACCGCGGCATCGTCCACGTCATCGCCCCCGAGCAGGGTTTCACCCAGCCGGGCATGACCATCGTCTGCGGTGACAGCCACACCTCCACGCATGGCGCATTCGGCTCGCTGGCCTTCGGCATCGGCACCAGCGAAGTCGGCCACGTGCTGGCCACGCAATGCCTGCTGCAGCGCAAGGCAAAGACCATGTCCATCACCGTTGATGGCGCCGTTGCGCGGGGCGTCGGTGCCAAGGACGTGGTGCTGCACATCATCGGTGTGATCGGCGTCAACGGTGGTACCGGCCACGTGCTGGAGTTCCGTGGCTCGGCTATCCGCGCGATGGACATGGAACAGCGCATGACCCTGTGCAACATGTCGATCGAAGCCGGCGCCCGCGCCGGCATGGTGGCACCAGACCAGATCACCTTCGACTGGGTCGCCAAAACCCCGCGCGGCCCCAAAGGCGCCGACTTCGACAAGGCGGTGGCGTACTGGTCCTCGTTGAACAGCGACGAAGGCGCACGCTTCGATGTGGAAGTGAATATCAATGCCGCCGACATCCGCCCGACCCTGACCTGGGGCACGCACCCGGGCACCGCGATTGCCGTTGATGCGCCGATCCCGGCTGCCAACGATGCCGCCGCGCAGAAGGGCCTGGACTACATGAAGTTCGAAGCCGGCCACAGCTTGATCGGTACGCCGGTCGACGTGGTGTTCGTCGGTTCCTGCACCAATGGCCGGCTGAGCGACATGCGCGAAGTGGCACAGGTGCTGCGCGGCCGCCACGTCGCCGATGGCGTGCGCATGCTGGTGGTGCCGGGCTCGGAGATCGTCAAGCGCGATGCCGAGGCCGAAGGCATCCACGAGATCGTGCGTGCCGCCGGTGCCGAATGGCGCGAGCCGGGCTGCTCGATGTGCATCGCCATGAACGGTGATCTGGTCGCACCGGGCCAGCTGGCGGTAAGCACCAGCAATCGTAATTTTGAAGGCCGCCAAGGGCCGGGCTCGCGCACCTTGCTGGCCTCGCCGATGAGCGCGGCATGGGCTGCGGTGAATGGGCGCGTTGCCGATACCCGCGATCTGTTTGCCAAGGAGGTGGCGTGATGGCCGCACTGACCCGCATCGTTTCGCGCAGCGTGGTGCTGCGCCAGACCAATATCGACACCGACCAGATCATCCCGGCGCGTTTCCTGTCCACCACCGAGCGTGCAGGTCTGGGCAAGAACGCGTTCAATGATTGGCGCTGGCAGGCCGATGGTTCGCCGAATGCGGAATTCGCCTTCAACCAGCCGCACAACCAGGGCCGTGCCATCCTGTTGGCCGGGCGCAATTTCGGCTGTGGTTCCTCGCGCGAACATGCGCCGTGGGCGCTGACCGATCTGGGCCTGCAGGCAATCGTCAGCAGCGAGATCGCCGACATCTTCCGCAACAACTCGCTGAAGAACGGCCTGCTGCCGATCGTGCTGGACGAAGCCGATGTGCAGGCGCTGATGCAGAATCCGGATGACGAACTGACGGTGGATGTAGCAGCGCGTGAGCTGCGCACGTCCAGCGGCAAGGCATACAGCTTCCCGCTGGATGGTTTCTCGCAGACCTGTCTGCTGGGAGGCGTTGACCAGCTGGGCTGGCTGCTGGGCCGGGTCGATGAAATCGAGCGGTATGAGGCGGCGAAAGCAGCCTGACGAAACACCCCTCCCCTTGCCGGCGTAGCCGGCAGGGGGAGGTCGGGAGGGGGTTGGCTTTTGGCTTGCAAGGCTCAAACGGCAACAGCAACAGCAACAGCAACAGCAAGAGCTACCCCTCCCCAGCCCTCCCCTGCGCCTTCGGCGCAAGGGAGGGAGTTCTCAACAACAGCAACCGGAACCCATACATGCAAGCCAACATCGTCGTACTGCCGGGTGACGGCATCGGTCCAGAAATCACCGCGGTCGCCGTCGACGTGCTCAAGGCCATCGCAGCCCGATTCGGCCACAGCTTCAGCTTCAGCGAACACGACATCGGCGGCATCGCCATCGACAATCACGGCGAGCCGCTGCCGGCAGCCACGCTGGACGCCTGCAGCAAGGCCGATGCGGTCCTGCTAGGCGCCGTCGGTGGCCCCAAGTGGTCCGACCCGAACGCCAAGGTGCGCCCGGAACAAGGCCTGCTGGCGATCCGCAAGGCACTGGGCCTGTACGCCAACCTGCGCCCGGTTCGCACCCACCCGGCCGCGCTCAACGCCTCGCCGATCAAGCCCGAACTGCTCAAGGACGTGGACTTCGTGGTGGTGCGCGAACTGACCGGCGGCATCTACTTCGGCGACAAGACCCGCGACGCCGACAGCGCCAGCGATCTGTGCCGCTACACCGCGGTCGAGATCGAACGCGTGTTGCGCAGCGCCTTCCGCCTGGCGCAGCAGCGCCGTGGCAAGCTCACCTCGGTGGACAAGGCCAATGTGTTGGAAACCTCGCGTCTGTGGCGTGACATCGCCGCACGCATCGGCCGCGAGGAATTCCCGGACGTGGAACTGGAACACCAGCTGGTCGATTCCATGGCCATGCACCTGATCGCCAAGCCGCGCGTCTACGATGTGATCGTCACCGAGAACATGTTCGGCGACATCCTCACTGATGAGGCCTCGATGCTGGCCGGTTCGCTGGGCCTGCTGCCGTCCGCCTCGTTGGGCGAACAGGGCAAGGTCGGCATCTACGAGCCGATCCACGGCTCGGCACCGGATATCGCCGGCAAGGGCATCGCCAACCCCTACGCCACCATCCTCAGCGCGGCGATGCTGCTGCGGCACTCATTGGGGCTGGAAGCAGAAGCTGCAGCCATCGAACAGGCGGTGACATCCGCGCTCGACGGAGGCTATTTCACCGCCGACCTCGCAGCACAAGGTCAGGCGCTCAACACCCAGCAAGCCGGGCTAGCCGTGCTTGCGCAGTTGAACTGATGTAACCGGACGCGGCCCTTGGCCGCGTCTTTTTTTGCGGGCCGTTCCCGCCAGGTGGATACCACGCCGTTTCTTCATTGGACCTGTCGTTTCAGGTCCCGCACCAACAAAGGAATGACCTTGAACTACCGCACCCCCGACGACTTCCTGGCCCATGTGGCCAAGCGCGACCCCAACCAATCCGAGTTCCTGCAGGCAGTGAAGGAAGTGGCACACAGTCTGTGGCCATTCCTGCAGCAGAACCCGAAGTACACGCAATACGGGTTGCTGGAACGTCTGGTCGAGCCGGAGCGGGTCATCCAGTTCCGCGTCGCCTGGGCCGATGACAAGGGGCAAACCCACGTCAATCGCGCCTGGCGCGTGCAGCACAGTTCGGCGATTGGCCCCTTCAAGGGCGGCATGCGCTTCCACCCCTCGGTGAACCTGTCCATCCTCAAGTTCCTGGCCTTCGAGCAGACCTTCAAGAACGCGCTGACCACCCTGCCAATGGGCGGTGGCAAGGGCGGCTCGGACTTCGACCCCAAGGGCAAGAGCGACGGCGAAGTGATGCGGTTCTGCCAGGCGCTGATGCTGGAACTGTACCGCCACCTCGGCCCGGATACCGATGTGCCGGCTGGCGATATCGGCGTTGGCGCACGCGAGGTCGGCTTCATGGCCGGCATGATGAAGAAGCTCAGCAATGACGCCTCCAGCGTGTTCACCGGCAAGGGCCTGGCCTTTGGCGGCAGCCTGATGCGCCCGGAAGCCACCGGCTTCGGCACGGTCTACTTCGTCGAGCAGATGCTGCATCACGCCAAGCGCCAGACCCACGGCGCCAAGGTGCTGGTGTCCGGTTCCGGCAACGTTGCCCAGTACGCGGCGATCAAGGCCAGCGAACTCGGCGCCAAGGTACTGACATTTTCCGACTCAGGCGGCACGCTGTATGCGCGCGATGGCTTCGACGAGACCGCCCTGCAGGAAGTGATGGCGTTGAAGAACGAACGCCGCGGCCGTCTGTCCGAGCTGGCCGATGATGCGCGCTTTGAATTCCTTGCGGATCGTCGTCCCTGGCATATCCCGGCCGACATCGCCCTGCCCTGCGCTACCCAGAACGAGCTGGATGAAACCGACGCACGTACCCTGGTCCACAACGGCGTGCTCTGCGTGGCCGAAGGCGCCAACATGCCGTCCACACTCGAAGCGGTGGATGTGTTCCTGCAGGCCGGCACGCTGTACGCGCCAGGCAAGGCCAGCAATGCCGGCGGCGTGGCCACCTCGGGCCTGGAGATGAGCCAGAACGCGCTGCGCCTGTCATGGCGCCATGCCGATGTCGACGAACGCCTGCACGTGATCATGAAAGAGATCCACGCCAACTGCGTGCATCACGGCGTGCGTGCCGATGGCAGCGTCAATTATGTCGACGGCGCCAACATCGCCGGCTTCGTCAAGGTCGCCGATGCTATGCTGGCACAAGGTCTTTACTGACCCATCCATATTTGGAACAGCTCCAGGACAACGGCACCTTCGGGTGCCGTTGTCGTTTGTGGAAGAAGCTTCGTGGCAACCCCAACACCATGCAATGGCACCTGCATACCTCGCCATCAAGAAGCAGTGCGCGAGCGCCGTTGCAGTTGCTGCACAGGCGTCGCGCCATGCACAGGCAACATCCCCATATCCAGGCACGGCAGTCCGGCGAAGGGAATCTGCTTATTCCCAAGCATTTGCTTCCTGAAACATTCCGGCTACATGAAGGTGGCTACATGGAGCTCATTCAACGGAATGGAGTCAGTAAATGGAGATTTCGCACGCAACTGCCCAGCCAGAAACGCGCATCAACAGCTGGGCCGCAGATGATGCCGCCAGGGACAAGAACCTCTACGGCATCCAGATTCTCGAATGCGGGCAGAACCGCACCCTGAGGATCGACGCAGCAGGCGGCTCGCGCTGGGTAACCGACTTCCTTTCCAACAGCCCATTTGGGCTCAACACCCGCAGCGAAGTGTCGCGCGCCTCCATCGATGCGATCGACCAATTCGGCGCACTGCACTCCAGTGTCGCAATGGCACGGGCACAGACCGCGTTGAGTGATGACATCAACCATCGCCTCGTCGCGATGAAAACCGGCGATTCGCAGGCACGTATCTATCCGACAACGCTGTCTGCCAATATCGCGGTAGCGGCCGGCTTCGCCGCTTCTGCGATTGATGCCACCGCCGTCGTCCACCCCAACGCCCATGCAACCGTTCACTTCGCGGTCAAAGGCGCGTTCGCGGCGAACCGCGTCATTGTCAGCAAGAACACCGTTGCCGTCGCCAGCGCCGTGGCCAGCAGCTCGCGCCGGCCGGTTGTCGTCGTCGAAGATGGTCTCTATTCGATGGGCACTTTCGCTGACTTCAAGGGTTTGTCGCGTTTCCTCGATGAGACGCCCAGCGGCCTGCTGTGGCTGGACGATGCGCATTCGGTAGGCATGCATGGTCGCGATGGCCGCGGCAACGCGATGGAATCGCTGCAGCAACATACGCAGCGCACCGTCGTCACTGGCTCGTTCGGGAAGGCGTTCGGTGCGGCCGGTGGATTCATGGTGGGTCCATGCACGTTTGTAGACAGCCTGCTGAAAGATTCCGTCGCTGACAGGTTCTCCTGCAATCTGGATGCATCGGCGCAGGGGGCGATTCTCGCGGCGATGAAGATCCTGGCAGTACCGGAGGAGCACCTGCGCCTGAGCACGGCACTCGGCGAACGTCTAGCGGCGCTGGATGGCCTGCTTGATGCCGCCGGCATCCGTACCGAGCAAGCCGGCACGTCCATCGCTTTCCGGGTCATTCCCTGCGCCGATGCCGCCAATGCGATCGCCAGCGCGGACGCCCTGCTGAGCCGTCACGGATTTATCACCACGCCAGTCTACTTTCCGACGATTGCACGCGGCCAAGGGGCGATTCGCGTGTCACTGTCCGCCGCGCATACACACGATGATGTGCGCCGGCTTGGCCTGGCAATCACGACACTGTTGGCGACCAAGCCGGGCCACGCCCGTGCACGCGCACAAGGGGCGCTTGCATGAGCGTCACGTGCCCGCCGCGCCGCGACGCAGCCACAAGTGCGAACGCCACTGATTCGCGAACAAACCACGCCTTGGCGGTGGAATCACACTAGTGCGAACGCTGCTGCTGGGCATCTTCGCCAGTCTGCTGTCTGCCATCACCGCGTTGATCATCAGCGGCACCAGCGATGCCTTGATCAACCCGTTGTGGCTGTTGATGGCGCAGTTCCTTGCAGGCGCGGCGCTGAGCCCTGGCCGCATTCGTCGCAGGGCGCCGCTGCGACTGCACGTTCGGCGCATGCTGGTCGGGCTGTGGGCCTTCGGCGCCTATTACTTCGCGCTGGCCTGGCCAGGTGCGAGTGCGATCGAGGCATCCATGCTGCTCAATGCCGCGCCCATCCTGGTGACCTTCCGCACGATGCGCGATATCCGCTCACGTGCTGGCGCGCTACTGGCATTCGCAGGACTGGCGTTGACCTTGCAGCCCGGCATGCAGGGTTTCAATCTCAATGGCGCACATCTACTGGCGGCTTCGGCGGCATTGGCCTATGCCGGTTCGTTCCTGAGCCTGGGTCAGCTGGCTGCAGCCGGTGAAAGCCCAGCCACCACCAACCGCATCTACAACCGCGGTGCGGGACTGTCGACCCTGTTGTTGCTCGCCATCGTTCGCCCGGCCTGGCCGGCACAGCTGTGGCCGGTTGTGGCAATCGGCCTGATCGCCGCCCTGCGCATCCAGGTCATCACCGTCGCCGCGCGCAGCCCACGTGATGCGACGCTGGTGTCGGTGCTGACCAATCTCGCGTTCTTTTGGCTTGCGCTGGCCGATGCCTATCAGGGCAACAGTTACGCCGCTCTCAAGTGGATGGGGCTGACCCTGGTTGCATGTGGTGTCGGCATGACACCGCTACGCAGGCGGCCTTGACCTGGCATGGTCTGCTTGGCTGTCCTGCACGACTCAGGCCAGCACCCGATTACGGCCCTCGCGCTTTGCGCGGTACAGCTGCCTGTCCGCTGCTGCCAGCAAGGTGCGTCCGTCAGCCTGTCCCGGGCCCAAGGCCGCGACACCGATACTGACGGTGACACTGACGTCGGCATCCACGTCCTCGAAGCGCAGCCTTGCCAAGCGGATCCGCAGCTCCTGCAATGTCGCCACCGCCTCCTGCAGTGATGTGCCGTGTATCACTACCAGGAACTCCTCACCGCCATGCCGCGCCACGAACTGCTCCTTGCCAAGCCGCAGCTGCAGCAGGCTGGCGATATCACGCAGCACCTGATCGCCGGCATCGTGACCGTAGCGGTCGTTGATCTGCTTGAAGTGATCCACATCCACCAACGCCACGTTCAAGGGCGTGCCCTCGGTACTGGCACGCTGCAGCGCCTGCTGCAGATAGGCATCACCCGCACGCCGATTGGGCAGACCGGTGAGCGGATCGTGCATCGCCTGATGCTCCAGGCGTTGCAACAGGCTGGCGCGCTCGGAGTCGGCCTGCTCCAGCGCGCGGTTCTTCTCGCTCAGTTCCTGGGTACGTGCGGCGATCTCGTTGCTCAAACGCTGCTGCCCGCGCCGGTAGCTGGCCGCCCGCCAACCTGCCAGCAACAGGATCAGGCCCAGCACGGCAGCAGCACTCAGCCAGCGCACCCATGGGCGCTGCCATAGCGGTGCGGCGATATCCAGTTCCAGCACTGCTTCGCCGCCACGATTGGTGTTTTCCCAATCCAACGGCAACGACATCGCCTGGATGCGCAACCGATATTTCCCTGGCGGTAGATTGGTATAGATCGCTTCGACGCGACTGCCCGCATCCAACCAATCACTGTCAAAGCCTTCCAGGCGATAGCGGTAACGCATTTTGTCCGGCGCGCGGAAGCCCAGGCCGGCGTAGGCCACGGCAATGCGATCCACTCCGGCTGGCAGGGAATAGGCGCTGCTCACCGGCTGCGGATCGCCATCGATGACCACACTCTCAATGGCCACCGGAATCTTCCGGAAACGTGCATTGCCATCGACACGCTGCGGATCGATCACCGCCAGGCCACCGGCGGTGGGAAACAACAATTCACCCTCACGCGTGAACCAGCCCGCCGGGGATGAAGCGCCATTGCCCTGGCTGCTGGGCATGCCATCGGTATGGTCCAGCACCTGCACCGCCAGATGCGTACGCGCGCCGGCAGCCACGGCAATCAGGTCCGTGCGATCGAGCCGGAACACGCCCTGGTTGCTGGGTAGCCACAGATGGCCAGCGCCATCGTCGATGACCCGGAAGATCTTGTCGCGCGGCAACCCATTGCGGTGATCGAAGACGGTAATGTCCAAGCCGCGCTTACGCAGCAGTCCGTGATCGCTGGCAATCCACAGATCGCCATTGTCGTCACCAAGGAAGTCGAAAACATAACGTGCCGGAAACCCCACGTCGGGCGACCACGCCTGCAGCTTGCCGTCCTTGTCCAGACCCGCCATGCCGCCGTTGGTACCTATCCAGAGTACGCCGGCAGCGTCGCGATACAGCGCGTGCACCGCCAGCCCCGGCAGACCTTCTTCCAATCCGTAGTGATGCAGCTTGCCGCTCTGGTGGTGAAACAGACCTTCCGAACTACCAATCCACAGACCGCCATCGCTTTCAGTCAACAGGGCCCGGATCAGCGGCTGGACGGTACCTGGCAAGCTGATTTGTTGCACGACCCGACCAGCCACATCCAGGCCAAGCACGCCCTTGTTGTACGTGCCAGCCCACACGCCCTCGTCGCGCTCAGCCAGAGCCAGTACCGACGCGTCGCGACCAGTGCCCGGCAACAAGCGCACCGCGCTGATCACATCGCCGCGCATGCGGTTCAGGCCTTCGGAATGCCCAATCCAGACATCACCATTGTCGGACTGGATCAGCGCCCGCAGGTAGTCCGAGCCCAATCCATCCTCCATGGTCAGCCCACGTGCCGCGCCTTCATCGATGCGGAACAAGCCATCGGTGCTGCCCGCCCAGACCAGACCTTCCCGGTCTATCAACAAGGCGGGGCTGACCTGCCCGGGGACCGCGATACGCTCGGTCTTGCCTGCCGCCAAGCGCACCAGACGACCTGCGGATAGGCTCAGCCACAACGCGCCGCTGGCATCATGACGCACCGCATCCACGCGCTCACCGGGTAACAGGTGCTGCCTCTGGCCATCACCGTGCAGCCAATGGACACCGTCGTCGGCGGCCACCACCCAGCCGTTGTTGCCATCATCGACCAGATCACGCACCACCCAACCAGCCGTACCGTTCCACGGCACCAGGCGCCCCTGCTGCTGGTGGTAGACACCTTTTTCGGTGGCAACCAGCACCGATCCATCCGCCATCAGGCGCAGTGCGGTGATCGGAACCTCGGGCAGCCCCAGCGTGGCGCCGGCATCGAGCAGTTGCCCGGAGGACAGCAAGCGCAGCAGCTTGTCCTTGGCGGCGATCCACAGGTCACCGGACGGATCCCGCAGCAGTGCGGTAACCGATAGATGGCGGGCATCGGCACCCCCCAATGCTTCCCAACGTCCGCGGTGGTAGCTATAGACACCATCGGAAATGGTCCCGAACAGCACTGCGCCGTCGGCCTCGGGCAGGATGCTCAGCACCCCGGACAGCTCCACGCCCGGGGTGTTCTGCCGATCAAATACGGTAAAGCTGCGCCCATTGAAGCGGACCACGCCTTCCCAGGTACCCAGCCAGATGAAGCCGTCACTGCCCTGCGCCACCGACTGCACCAGATTGTGCGGCAGCCCCTGCTCCATGCCCCAACCAGCGACGGTATGCCGCGAGGCCTGGGCCGGCGGCAAGATCGCAGCCCATAGCAGTGCTGTTACGAACAGAGTGCACAGCGCGGCCGCCAGCCGATTCCGGCCTGCAAGGCATGCAACTGTGGCGTCGGTGATCCTCTGGCGTCTGTACAAACCCGCCTCCGCAGGTCGCGCCGACTCCCCCGTCGACGCGCCAATTTACCACCTCAACCGTGAAATCCGTCGCCGTTTCTTACGGCAGGCGCAAAAGCCAGCCGTGGCGGCGACGGATCACAGCGGTCCTCTCAGTGGCTGGCCTCGTCCGGGCGCACCCGGAACCAGGCTGCATACAACGCCGGCAGGAACACCAGGGTCAACACCGTACCGACGATCAGCCCGCCCATGATCGAGATCGCCATCGAGCCGTAGAACGCACTGCGCGACAGCGGGATCATCGCCAGCACCGCCGCCAGCGCCGTCAGCACGATTGGCCGGAAGCGGCGCACCGTGGCATCGATGATCGCGTGCCAACGATCGTGGCCAGCGTCGATGTCCTGCTGGATCTGGTCGATCAGGATCACCGAGTTGCGCATGATCATGCCGGCCAGGGCAATCGTTCCCAGCATCGCCACGAAGCCGAACGGGGCCTGGAACAGCAGCAGGAACCAGGTCGCGCCGATGATGCCCAGCGGTGCGGTGATGAACACCATCGCCGCCCGCGAGAAGCTGCGCAGCTGCACCATCAGCAGCGTCGCCACCACCACCAGGAACAACGGCATGCCGGCCTTGATCGAGTTCTGCCCGCGTGCGGAGTCCTCCACGGTGCCACCGGTTTCCAGCAGGTAGCCGCTGGGCAGGGCGTCGCGGATCTCGCTCAAGGTCGGCACGATCTGCTCGACCACGCCTACCGGCAGCATGCTGTCGCCGATATCGGCACGCACGGTGACGGTCGGCAGGCGGTCGCGGTGCCAGATGATGCCGTCTTCGAAGGCATATTCCAGCTTGGCCACCTGCGCCAACGACACCGACTTGCCGCTGGCCGTCGGAATGGCCAGGCTGCCCAGCATGTCCAGTCGTGCGCGCTCGTCATCGGGGCCACGCAGCAACATGCCGATCTGGCGGTTGCCCTCGCGGTAGGTACTCACGCTCATGCCCGACAGCGAGCTGGTCAGGAACTGCGCGATCTGTGCACTGCTCACACCCAGTACGCGGGCGCGGTCCTGGTCAACGACCAGCCGCACCACCTTGCTCGGCTCGCTCCAGTTGAGGTTGACGTTGGTGGTATGCGGGTTCTGCCGCACCTTCTCCGCCACCTGCGCGGCAATCGCCTGTACCCGCTCGATATGCTCGCCGGAAATACGGAACTGCACCGGGTAACCAACCGGCGGGCCGTTCTCCAGACGGGTCACGCGCAACTGCACGTCACCGAACTTCGGCACCACTTCTTTCAACAGCCAATCACGCAACTCCTCGCGCGCCTTGGTGTCCTCGGCCAACACCACGTACTGGGCGAAGTTGGTGGCTGGCAGCTGCTGGTCCAGCGGCAGGTAGAAACGCGGCGAACCATTACCGACATAGCCGACGAAATTGGCTACGCCCTTGTGCCCCTTGATCAGTGCTTCGAACTTCTGCGCCTGCGCCTGGGTAGCAGTCAGCGACGCGCCTTCGGCCAGTTCGATATCCACCATCAGCTCGGGCCGGGTTGAATCCGGGAAGAACTGCTGCGGTACGAAGCGGAAGATCACCAGCGAGAACACGAACAGCCCGGCCGTGGCCAGGATCACCAGCCAGCGGCGACGCAGGCAGGCATCCAGGAAACCGCGGAAACGCTGGTAGAACGCGCTCTTGTAAGGGTCATGGTCGTGCGCCAGCTCCTTGGGTTTGATCACGTTGGCCAGCGCCGGGTTGCGGTCGGCCCAACGCAGACGCATGGCGTGCCAGCGCCCGGCGATGCTGCCCGGCTTGGGCGGCTGCGGGTTGTGCAGGTCCGGCAGCATCTTGTCGCCGAGGTAGGGAATGAACAGCACCGCGGCAATCCACGACACCACCAGCGCGATGGTCACTACCTGGAACAGGGAACGCGTGTATTCACCGGTGCTCGATGCCGCGGTGGCAATCGGCAGGAAGCCGGCCGCGGTGATCAAGGTGCCGGTCAACATCGGGAAGGCGGTGGATGTCCAGGCAAAGCTGGCGGCGCGCAGGCGGTCGTAGCCCTGCTCCATCTTGGTGGCCATCATCTCCACCGCGATGATCGCATCATCCACCAGCAGGCCCAGTGCCAGCACCAGGGCACCCAACGAGATCTTGTGCAGGCCGATATCGAACTGATGCATGACGAAGAAGGTCATCGCCAGCACCAACGGGATCGACACTGCCACCACCAGGCCAGTACGCCAGCCCAGCGAGAAGAAGCTCACCAGCAGCACGATCACCACCGCCTCGGTCAGCACCTTGACGAACTCGCCCACCGATTCCTTCACCGCATGCGGCTGGTCGGAGACCTTGCGCAGCTGCATGCCGGCCGGCAGCGTCTTCTGCAGCTGCTCGAACTCGCTGTCCAGGGTCTTGCCCAGTTTGAGGATGTCGCCACCGCTCTTCATTGCCACCGCGATACCGATGGCGTCCTCGCCCATGAAGCGCATCTTGGCCGAGGCCGGATCGGCGAAGCCGCGTTTCACTTCCGCGATATCGCCCAGACGCACGGTGCGATCACCGGCCTGGATGGGGAAGTTGCGGATGTCTTCGACCGAGGTGAACTGACCGCTCACGCGCAGCTGCACGCGGTCGGTCGGGGTTTCGAACCAGCTGGCCGGGGCAATCGCATTCTGCTGCGCCAAGGCCTGCTGTACCTGCTGCATCGACACACCCAGCGTCGCCAGCTTGGTGTTGGACAGCTGGATCCACACCTTCTCGTCCTGCAGGCCAAGCAGATCGACCTTGCCGACATCATCCACGCGCTGCAGCTGCAGCTGGATGCGGTCGGCATAGTCGCGCATCAGCGCATAGTCGAAGCCCTTGCCGGTCAACGCATAGATATTACCGAAGGTGTCGCCGAATTCGTCGTTGAAGAACGGCCCGATCACTTCGGCCGGCAGCTGCGAGTGGATGTCGCCGACCTTCTTACGCACCTGGTAGAACAGTTCGGGGACATCCTTGGACGGCATCGAGTCGCGCGCCATGAAGATCACCTGCGACTCCCCCGGGCGCGAATAGGCCTGGATGAATTCGAACTCGCCGGTGTTCATCAATGCTTTTTCAATCGGCTCGGTGACCTGCTTGGACACCTGCTCGGCGGTGGCACCCGGCCACATGGTCTGCACCACCATCGCCTTGAAGGTGAACGGCGGATCTTCGGATTGGCCAAGGTGCTTGTACGACCAGGCACCGATGATCGCCATCGCGATCATCATGAACAGCACCAGCGGGCGGTTACCGAGCGCCCATTCGGAGAGATTGAAGCGTTTCACGCCTCACTCCCCTTTCTTTGCGGATGCGGCGGCAGGCGCAAGCACCGGTCGGTTGCTCCTGTCCACGGCGGTCACCTGCTGGCCTTCGCGCAGCAGATGGCCGCCGGCGGCAACCACCCAATCTTCAGCCTTCAGACCCTGCAGCACCGGCACGCTTTCCGGGCCATAGGCGCCCAGCGTCACCGCACGCGCCTGCAACTTGCCATCGGCCGGGTTCACCACCCAGACGCTGGCCTGCTGCGGCTGCTTGCCAACCTGCACCGCAGCCAGCGGCACACTCATCACGCCTTGCTTGCCATGGGCGATGAACACCCGCGCGCTCTGACCCAGTTCAACCGCATCCAGCGCATCGGCTGCCAGGCTGACCCGTGCGGCATAGGTGCGCGCCTGCGGATCGGCAGCGGCGGCGATCTCGCGGATGCTGCCCGACAGACGCTTGCCTTCCTGGTTCCACAACTCGACCTCGACCGCCTGGCCAACGCTGAAATCGCGGATCGCACTTTCCGGCAGCGCAATGGCGACTTCGCGCGCACCATCGGCAGCCATCGTGTAGATGGTCTGGCCAGCAGCAACCACCTGCCCGGCCTCGGCCTCGCGACTGGCGATCATGCCGCCTTCCGGCGCATGCAACTGGGCATAGCCGGACTGATTGCGCGCAACATCGAGATTGGCCCGCGCCGCATCGGCCTGGCCCTGCGCCGCCTTCAGCGCCGCGGTCTGCGCATCCAACGCCGACTGGCTGACCAGTTGCTGGCTGGCCAGCGCCTGGTAGCGCTTGTGCTCGTCGCGGGCGCGCACCAGATCGGCCTCGGCGGCAGCAAACTGTGCCTGCGCCGCACGGGCCTGCAGGTTGTAGTCGGCAACATCGAGCTCGGCCAGCAACTGGCCCTTGCTGACCCGCTGGCCAGCATCCACTTCACGTCGCAGCAGCTTGCCGCCGACGCGGAAGGACAGCGCGGTTTCCTCGCGCGCACGCACCTCGCCCGGATAGGCGCCGATCGCCACCCCGCCATTGCCGGCCGGGTGCTCCACCAACACGGGTACAGCATGTACAGGCGCGGTTTCAGGCTTGCCGCAGGCAGCAAGCAAGGGCAACAGCAGGCAACAGCCAATCCATCGAAGGTGGGTCATAAATAAGGTCGCTGACGCAAGGGGAGAGGGGGGACGGGATTTCACCGCCATTACTAAACGCATCGGTATAGTATAAATATCGAGCCAGCTGGTCTAGTATTACCTGATGTCTCCGAAGAAACCCTCCCCAGCGCCCGCAGCAGCAGCGGCGCAGCGCAGTTCCGGTCCGGGGCGCCCCAAGGACCTGGGCAAGCGTGCGGCCATTCTGGACGCGGCCAAGGAGCTGTTCATCGAGCAGGGTTTCAACGGCGTCAGCATGGACGAGATTGCCGCTCGCGCCAGTGTCTCCAAGCTGACGGTCTACAGCCATTTTGGCGACAAGGACACCTTGTTCAGCGAGGCGATCCAGGCCAAGTGCGTGGAAATGATGCCGGACGAGTTGTTTGTCACCGATAACGAGGCACCGCTGCGCGGCCAGTTGCTGGGCATCGGCCATGCCTTTTTCACCCTGATCAGCAGCGATGCGGCTATTGCCACCCAGCGCATGATGATGACTCCGGACACCGACGACCGGGTCCGGCAGATGTTCTGGCAGGCAGGCCCAGCCCGTACCGAAACCGCCTTGGCTGAGTTCCTCGGTGACCGCGTTGCCCGTGGCCAGCTGGCCATTGACGACCTGGTGCTGGCCTCGCGGCAGTTCTTCTGCCTGATCAAGGGCGAAGTCCATACCCATATGATGTGTGGCCTGTGCGCCGCCCCGGATCAGCTCAATGCCGACGTGCATATCGCCGCCAGCGTTGATTTCTTCCTCCGGGCCTACGCCCCGCGCCAGCAAGCTGAATGAACCGGAGGTGCGAATGACTTCCGGCACTGCGTCCAACGCGGCCCTCGCCGCAATGTTGGACCCGTACTTTGTGTCTGGTAACCGGTAAAATGGCCGGCCCACTGCGCTGGAATGATGAGCTTCCCATGACGATCGATTACTCCCACGTCCGCGAAATGATGGTTGAACAGCAGATCCGGCCCTGGGATGTGCTGGAGGTCCGCGTGCTGGACGTGCTGGCCCGCCTGCCGCGTGAAGCCTTCGTCGCCGAATCGCACCGCGCCCTGGCCTATGCCGACATCGAGCTGCCGCTGGGCCATGGCCAGAAGATGATGAAGCCGGTCATCGAAGGCCGTACCTTGCAGGCGCTGGATCTGCAGCCGACCGACGAAGTGCTGGAAATCGGCACCGGCAGCGGCTTCCTGAGCGCCTGCATGGGCCAGCTGGCCCGCGAAGTGCTGAGCCTGGAAATCCAGCCGGAGCTGGCCGAGCGTGCCCGCCAGAACCTGGACGCCGCCAAGCTGGGCAGCAATGTCCGCATTGAAGTGGCCGATGGCCTGAATTGGCAGAGCCAGCGTCAGTTCGACGCCATCTGCATCACCGGTGCGGTAGAAACCGTTCCAGTGGAACTGCTGAAGCTGCTGCGCAGCGGCGGCCGCCTGTTTGCCATCCGCGGCGTCTCGCCGGTGATGGAAGCGGTGCTGGTCCAGGCCGATGGCAGCATTGCCTCGCTGTTCGAAACCGATCTTGATTATCTGCAGGGCGCTGCGCCCGCACCGCAATTCCAACTCTAAAACCGTCCAAGGAAGCCGCAATGATCCGCCGATCCCTCACCCTTGCGCTGGCAGTCGCTCTCACTCCGCTGACTTCCCATGCCGCCGACCTGTTGCAGGTCTACGAAATGGCCCGCAACGGTGACACGCAGCTGGCTGCGGCTGAATCCACGCGCCTGATCAATAAGGAAGGCCAGGTGCAGGCCCGCGCCGCGCTGTTGCCGCAGATCGGCGGTGAGGCGTCCTTGAACCGTACCCGCACCAGTTACGACGACATCAGCGGCAGCTCCACCTCCAAGACCCGCAACTACGGCATCAACGGCAGCCAGACCCTGTTCAACTGGAGCCAGTTCGCCAACCTGCGCGCGCAGCGTGACGTCAGCAAGGCTGCCGATTTCGATCTCGAGTCGGCCAACGACGAACTGGTCGTGCGTACTGCGACCACCTACTTCAACGTGCTGGTCGGCATCGAGTCGCTGACTGCCGCCGAGACCAACGAAGCCGCTGCCAAGAAGCAGTTCGACTATGCCGACAAGCGTCTGGAAGTGGGCCTGGCACCGATCACCGACATGCACGAAGCCCGGGCCCAGTTTGACCAGGCACGTGCCAATACCATCATTGCCCGCAATGCACTGGAAGACGCCTACCAGGCGTTGACCGAGCTGACCGGCCAGCCGGTGCGCGACCTGCGCGGCCTGCCGGTAGACTTCCGCCCGGAAGTGCCAGCCAACCGCAGCAACGTCGACCAGCTGGTCGCCGATGCGGTCTCGCGCAACCCGGCGCTGAAGGCGCAGGAGCTGCAGGTCAGCGCCGCCGAGTCCAACGTCTCCTCCGCCCGTGGTGGCCACTACCCGACCCTGTCATTGGGCGGCAGCTGGGGCAAGAGCGCGCGTTGGGGTGACACCACTGGTAGCGGCTCTGTCGCTCCGGACGCCACCACCAACTCGATCGGCCTGACCCTGAACGTGCCAATCTTCGCCGGTGGTGCCACCCAGTCCGGCGTACGCCAGGCGCTGGCCCGTCGCGATATCGCCCAGGATACCTTCGAGCAGCAGAAGCGTGCCCTCGACCGCAACACCCGCAATGCCTACCAGGCACTGGTTGCCGGTATCAGCGAAGTGGAAGCGCGCCGCCTGACCGTGGTCTCGGCACAGAGCGCCTACGACGCCTCGCAGGTCGGCCTGGAAGTCGGTACCCGTACCGTGCTGGACGTGGTTCAGAACCAGCGCACCCTGTTCCAGGCCCAGCTGGACTACGCAACGTCGCGCTACAACTTCTTGCAGGCCCGCCTGCAGTTGAGCCAGGCCATCGGCGATCTGGATATCAGCGAAATCCAGGACATCAACCGTCTGCTGACGGTAGATGCCGCCGCCAAGCTGCAGCCGAACAACGCGCAGTAACGCCGCGCAGAAGCGCAATGCAGAAAGGCGGGCCTCGGCCCGCCTTTCTTGTTTCTGGAACATTGCTCGCGAGCACCATCATCCAACCGGCGCGGCACAGCATTGCTTCTTTGTGGGAGCGGCATGAGTCGCGAAGCAAGCACCGTATCAGCGTGTACGGGTGCAGAGGACTCAAGCACCATCAGCTTCGCGGCTTACGCCGCTCCTACAAACAGGCCCCAGCGCTTCGCTTACCCCGGCTACGCAGCCGACTCACTCGGCGGCGGCAACTGCGGTGTGATCAACGCAATCGTATGCTCCAGCGCGCCACGGCCATTGGCGACCAGTGCACGTCCCGCCTGCACCATGCGTTCGCGCTCGGCTTCGTCCTGCAATAGACGCGACACGGCTGCACCCACTTCGGCCGCATCGGCACAGATGCACAGCGCTCCCGCCTCATCCATCCGTCGCGAGATCTCGGCGAAGTTGTGCAGGTGCGGGCCGGTAACCGCCGCCGTCCCCATCGCTGCCGGTTCCAGCAGATTGTGGCCGCCAATGGCCTGCAGACTGCCGCCGACAAACGCCACCTGCGCGCAGGCATAGAACGCCATCAACTCACCCAGCGTGTCGATCACGAATACCTGTGCATCGGCACCCGGCCATTGCTGCGCCTTGCGCGTGGCCACCCGCCGGCCCGGCTCGCGCGCCAATGCTTCAACTTTGGCGAAACGTTCGGGGTGACGTGGCGCCCACAGCAGCAAGGCATCAGGATGCTGTTTCAACAAGCGCGCATGGATCTCGATCACCGCCTGCTCTTCACCCTCATGCGTGCTGGCAGCAATCCAAATCGGCCGCGTGCTAGCTACGTGCTGGTGGAATGCCTGCAGCATCGCCGTCGGATCCGGCGGATGGATATCGAATTTCAGATTGCCCAAGGCCTGCACCTGTTCGGGCAATGCACCCAGCTCGATGAAGCGGTCGGCATCAGCCTGCGACTGTGCGGCGACGCAAGTCACCGTGCGCAGCGCGCGCCCAACCAGCGCTTTCAGCACGCGATAGCCCTTCAACGAGCGCGCCGACAGGCGCGCGTTGAGGATGTAAACCGGGATGTCACGGTCACGGCAACCGAACAACATGTTTGGCCACAGCTCCGTCTCCAGGATCAGCGCCAGGCTGGGCTGGAAGTGTTCAAGGAAGCGGCTGACGCTGCCGGGCACGTCATACGGCAGATACACGTGATCCACCGCATCGCCCCACAGTGCGCGCACGCGCTGCGAACCGGTCGGGGTGATGGTGGTGATGATCCAACGGATATCCGGGCGTTGAGCACGCAGTGCATTGACCAGCGGCGCTGCCGCGTTGACCTCGCCCACCGACACCGCGTGCAACCACACCCGCGGCTGGCTGCCACTTTCGGGGTAGGACGCGTAACGCTCGTCCCAACGGCGGAAATACTCGCGCACGCGGAACCCGCGCCACACCAGGTGGTACACGGTGATAGGCAGCAACAGATAAAGCACGACGGAATAGATGCCGCGCAGCAGAAATTCGACTGGATCCTTACGCATCGGCGAAGGATACGGGAGAACACCGGAACTGCGTGAGACGAAGAGCTGCTTCGCCCCCTCCCTTGCACGCAGCGCAGGGGAGGATCGAGGAGGTGCTGTTGCTTCGCCTCCTCCCTTGCGCGCAGCGCAGGGGAGGACTGAGGAGGGGTGCCGTTGCCTCGCCTTCGCCCACTCCGCACCGTCCCCACCCACTCCAGCAAACCCCCATCTACGCCAGCCGTCATCCCCGTGGCTTAGAATCGACCCATGTCCGATTCACCCTCCACCGCCATCCGGCCCTCGCTGCTGCAGCCACGCCATTGGCCCACCTTTGCCTGGCTTGGCATTGCCTTCATCGCCGCGCGCCTGCCATGGACACTGCAACGTGCACTCGGCCGTGGCATCGGCTGGCTGGCCCTGCACCTGGCACGCAGCCGTCGCCGCGCCGCCGAGGTCAACCTCAAACTGTGCTTCCCGGAGCAGGACGAGGCCTGGCGGCAACGCCTGCTGCGCGACAGCTTCGACGCACTCGGGGTGGGGATATTTGAATTTGCCCGCGCCTGGTGGGGCAGGATCGACGTGATCCGCCCGCAGGTGCAATGGGAAGGGCTGGAGCACCTCAAGGCACTGCAGGCCGAAGGCCGCGGCGTGCTGCTGGTATCCGGGCACTTCATGACCCTGGAAATGTGTGGCCGCCTGCTCTGCGATCACGTGCCGCTGGCTGGCATGTACCGCAAGTACCGCAACCCGGTGATGGAATGGGCGGTGAAAAGCGGCCGGCTGAAATACGCCTGCGCGATGTTTGCCAACGAGGACATACGCGCCACCGTGCGTCATCTGAAAAAAGGCGGTTTCCTCTGGTACGCGCCGGATCAGGACATGCGCGGCAAGGACTCGGTGTTCGTGCCGTTCTTTGGCATGCCTGCGTCCACCATCACCGCTACCCACCAGTTCGCGCGGATGACCGGCTGTGCCGTGGTGCCCTACTTCCATCGTCGCGAAGGCAGCGGCTATGTGCTGAAGATCGCACCGCCCCTGCCCGATTTCCCCACCGACGACCCGGTTGCCGACACCGCCCAGGTCAACGCCGCCATCGAGCAGATGGTGCGCGAAGCGCCGTCGCAGTACCTGTGGATCCATCGCCGCTTCAAGCGCCAGCCCGAAGGCCGCAGCCACTTCTACGACTGAGCGGGTTACCGGCTCAGTTATCGCGTTGCGCTGGCTCGGCCAGCAAGGCACCGGCGTACAGCGCCGCCAGCAACACCGTCAACCCGCCCCAGAAGGCGGAATAGAACGCCAGGTGGGTATTGAGCGGGAAGACCGTTACCGCCAAGGCCAGCGCCGCCGGACGCGCCCGATCACGCGCCTGCGGCCCGGAGTAGATCCAGGCGCGCAGCGCCATCGCCGCGCCGGCAATCCACAGCAACAGCCCAAGCCCCCCCGTCTCGGCGAGGATCTCCAGCACGATCTGGTGGGCGTGCAGGGCCGGGCCTTCGCCCCAAACCGGATTCTGCTCAGGGCTTGGGTTACAGCCCGGATAGGCATCGCGGAAACCGCGCGCACCAACGCCGTTGATCGGGTGCTCGCGCACCATGCACAGCGCAGCCGACCAGATCTGACTACGCCCGGATAGCGCCTCGTTTACCCCGTCAGCACCTCCACTGAACGCCATTGCGGTACGCGCAAAACGCTCACGCACCTGCGCCGAGCCCGCCGCCAACGCGCCAATGCCGACAACACCGGCCAGCATCACCAGCAGCAGCCACTTGGCCCCCAGCAGGCGCCAACCGGAAACCAGCAGCACCAGCGCATAGGTAATCAACGAAGCGCGCGAACCAGCGAGCACCAGCACCACGCCGACTGCAGCGGCGCTCAACAACCAGCCCAAACGTCCCAAGCGTGCGCCGACAAAAAACAGCAGGAATGGCGACAGACTGGCCAGCACCTGGCCGAATTTCAGATTGCACGGCCCGAAGATGCCGGGCAGGCGATCGGCCGCGGCAACTTCCTGCAAGGTGCACAGGCCGTGCCCACTGCTCAGCCATTTGAGCTGATCCAGGCTCCAGAACAAGGGACTGGTTCCAATACCCGCCTGCAGCAATGCATCAAGCGTCCATAGCGCCGTGACCACCGCCAGACCGGTAAAGGTGGTGTTTCGCCGCTGGCTTGTACCTACTGCTATCGCCACCAGCCACATGAAAGGCAGGTAGCGCAGCCCGGCAGCGACCTTGCCCCAAACTTTGCCCGGATCCTCCGCGCCTACCGCCGAGCCAAGCTGCGGCAGCCAGTACGCACAGAACAGCACACTTGTCAGTGCCAATGCCGGCACACCCAACAGGCTGCGGATACCGTCACCCTCTTTCAGCCGCAACAGCAACAAGCGCAGCACGGTGAACAAGGCACCCAGTACCAGTACCGACTCGGCGATGCCCGGCAACGGCAACAAAGCCACATAGGCGATGACCCAGATCGGCGCCCACCAGCCCGCCGGCCGTGGCGTCGCTACATAAGACCGATCAGCTACCGAATTCTGCATAGACATCCAGAGTCGCACGCTGCATGGCCTGCAACGTATAGGGAATTTTTCGCGGAAGCGACGGGGGGGCCTGCAGCAGCTGCAGCACGCGTTGCGTCAACTGCTGCAGGTCACCCTGCGCGACCGCGCCGGAAGGCTGCAACTGGCTGAGCAACTCGCCCACCCCGCCATGGTTCCAGCCAACCACCGGGCGACCCGCCGACAGCGCTTCCAGCACCGTGCGGCCGAATGCTTCTGGCTTGTCCGAAAGCTGCAGCACCAGATCGCTGGCGGCGTAAGCCTCGGCAATACGGTTGGTGGGTTCACTCAACACCACTTGATCGGCTACACCCAGCGTCTGCGCCAGCTGTTCCAGCTCGCGCACATAGGCCTCGCGTCCGGGCTCGCGCACACCGGGCATCCACAACATTGCCGGTTGGCCTTCGCGCTGCAAGGCTGCCAACAGCTGCAACGCGTGCGCATGGCCCTTCAGGCGGGTGCCACGCCCGGGCAACAGCAATAATGGCGCCTGCGCGCCCAGTCGCGGATGTTGCGCGGCCACCGCCAGACGCGGCCGGCGGTCGCTGCGCTCCACGCGCGGGAACTGGGCCACGTCCACACCGCGCGGTATCACCCGCAGTTTGGCCGGATCGGTATCTCGATAATGCTCAAGCAGATAGTCACGCACGGTCTGCGATACACAGATCACCCGCTCACCACTGGCCATGATGCCGCTGTAACGGCCGGGCGAGTTCAGCCCATGCATGGTGGTCATCCAGTGCGGACGCTGGCTCGCTGGCATGCCGCGCAGCGCATACCAGCCCAGCCAGGCCGGCAAGCGCGAACGCGCGTGCACGATGTCGACGCCGGTTTCGCTGAACAGGCGCCGCAGCGACGCCACATGACGCAGGGTCAGCAGCGACTTGCGGCCGATGTCCAGGGTCAGATGCTCGGCACCGCTGTCCAGTAGTGGCTGCACCAGGCGGCCACCCGCGGACACGACAATGGCCCGGTGACCGGCCGCCACCAGTGCCGCTGCAATTTCCAGAGTAGAACGCTCGACGCCGCCGGAATGCAGCGCCGGCAGCAACTGCACCACCGTCAAACGGCGCATCGGTCAGCGATCAGTCGGCCAGTACGAATACCGAACCGCAATACGGGCAGGCAGCCTCGCCATTGGGTTCGTTCTCGATCGGCAGGTAAACCCGCGGGTGCGAGTTCCACAGTGCCATTTCCGGCGTCGGGCAGCTCAGCGGCAGGTCAGCGCGGTGCACGGTGTAACGCTTCTCGGCGTTGGCGGGCGCGGTGGCGGTATGGCTCATGGCGTCATTCACAAAAAAACCAGGTCCGCGCAATTCTAGCAGCGCCGGGCCGGTGCGGCCGCTTCGAAGCAGCGTGGAAGGCAAAAAGCCGGTCAGGCCCCCGCCACGACGGGGAAAGAGCCACCCTGCCCCGCTCCCTGGTTCGGCCAGGACCGAGTGGGCAGCGATCCTGTTCGCCAGGACAGTGGAAGCTCCCGCTACCAAGGCCCAGTGCTATCGATTGCGGTCAGCAACAGGACGGCCGCCGACCGCCCCGTTGCCCGCTTGCCGGACGCCGCCGTTACTTGAAGTCCCCGGCAACAAACACGCTCAGCCGTTCCGGCTTGAGGTGCTTGCGGATGGCGGCGTTGACCTGCTCCACCGTCAGTGCCTGGTAGGCAGCATCACGTTGCGCTTCAAAGGTCATGTCACGGCCGTAGTACAGGTGGTCGCTCAACAACCCGGCGATGGCACCATCGGCCGCCCGTGACTGCTCACGTGCCACCTTCTTTTCGGCCACCGCGCTGCGCAGCTCCTCCACAGTGATGCCGTCGGCGACCAACCGGGCTAGCTCCTCACGCAGTGCAGCCTCCAGCTTGCCCATGTTTTCCGGCGCAGCGATGGCCTGGATGCTCAGGCTGCCGTTGTCATCGCGCCCAGTGCGGCTTTCATCAGCACTTAGGCCAGCACCGACGTTGTAACTCAGGCCATCCTTCTGGCGGATGCGCTCGCCCAGACGCGCCTTGAGTGGGTCGCCACCGAGGATGGCGATGGCGATATTCAGCGCCGCGAAGTCCGCGTCGGCCAGATTGATCGAGATGTTCTGCCGCGCAAGCAGCACCGCATTGGGCTTGTCAGGGGTGACGAAGCGCTCGTGCGTGGCGGCGACATTCCGGTAATGGGTGCTGATCGGCGCATAGGGCTTGGGCGACTTCCAGTCGCCGAACAAGGCCTGCAACTCGGCTTTCAATGCCACTGGATCGAAATCGCCAACCACCGCGATCTCACCTTCCGCAGTGCCGTAGAAATCCCTGTGATAAGCACGCACGTCGTCCAGCTTGAGCGCCTTCAGTCGGGCCAGTGACTCGTCGACCGATAGCACGTGCAGCGGATGCCCAACCGGCCACGGATCGAAATACTGGCTCAAGGCCAGCGATGCCAAGGTCCCAGGCTCCTTGCGCTGGAACTCCAGCCCAGTGATTGCCTGCAGCCGCAGCTGCTCGAACTCGGCCGGCGGGAAGGCTGGGTGCCGCAGCACATCGGCCGCCAGCCGCAGCGCCTCGGCCAGGCTCTCGCGCTTGCTGCTGAGGCCGATGCCGGCACTTTGCATACCGCCGCTCACCTGCGCCTGGGTGTTGAGCGCATCAAAGCGAGCCGCTATCTGGCCACGATCCATGCGCGTGCTACCCGCCATCAGCATCGGTCCGACCCAGCTACCGGCCTCGCCACGCCCGGTAATGAGCTGCTCGTCAGCGAAGCGGAAGGTGGCAGTCAACGCCACCGTCTGCCCACGATTGCGCTTGGGCAGCAATGAAACCCGCAGCCCGTCGCCGATGACAAAACTCTCGGTACGCGCGGCGATGTTTTCGACGCTGGGGTCGAAGGCTTCACCCGCGCTGACCGCGGCACGTCCCTTGTAGCCATCCACCAGGCTTGCAACTGCCGGTGCCGCGGGAATCACCGCACGATCCGGCGCGGCAGTGGGCACAAAGCGGCCGAGCGTACGGTTCTGCGGCTTCAGATACGCCGCCGCGACACGATTCACGTCGGCAGCAGTCACCCCTTCGATTGCGTCGCGCTGCACGAACAGCAAGCGCCAATCGCCAGCGGCCTGGTACTCGGACAAGGCCATCGCCATCGCGTTGACGTCGCTGGCACGCTTGTCGATGGCATTGCCGATACGCTGCTTGGCGGCAGTCACTTCCGCGTCGGTGACCGGTGTCGCCGCGATGGCTTCTGCCTGCTTCAACAACTCGGCTTCCACCTTGTCCGGGTCGCCATCCTTGGGCAACACCGACACCAGGGTGAACAGACCCGGATCATGCAGGGTCTCGCTGCTGGCGCCGGCAAAGGCCGCCAGCTTGGTTTCCATCATCGCCTTGTAAAGGCGGCCATTGGGATTGTCCCCCAACACATTGCCCAGCACCGCCAGCGGCGCGCTGTCGGCCTGGGCCAGCGCCGGCACGTGATAACTGGCAGCAATCAGCGACAGATCACTGCTGCGCCGCACGCTGACTTCGCGCTCACCGTCCTGCACCGGCTCAACGGTGTGGAAGCTGGGTTTGGTCCGCAGCGGCTTCTTCAACGGTGCGAAATGCGTGGCAACCCGCGCCAGCACCTGCTCGCTGTCGATGCGTCCAGCGACGATCAACAAGGCATTGTCCGGCTGATACCAGGTGCGGTAGAAGGCCTGCAGGTTCTCGATCGGCACGTTCTCCACATCCGAACGCGCGCCAATCGGCATGTTGGCATAGTTGTGCCAATCAAAGGCCACCGAGCGCATGCGCTTCATCAGCACGCCGATCGGGCTGTTGTCGCCAGCTTCCATCTCATTGCGGACAACCGTCATCTCGCTGTCAAGGTCGGCCTTGGCCACCTTGGCGTTGAGCATGCGGTCGGCTTCCATCCCCAGCACCCAGTCCAAGGTATCGTCGTTGGCCGGGAACGAAGCGAAGTAGTTGGTGCGATCCAGCGAAGTGGTCGCATTCTTGCTGACCCCGCGCCGCTGCATTTCCGCCGGTATATCCGGGTGTTTGGGCGTGCCCTTGAACATCAGGTGCTCAAGCAGATGCGCCATGCCGGTCTCGCCGTAGTTTTCATGCAGCGAGCCAACGCCGTAGACCAGATTGACGGTGACCGTTGGCTTGCTGGCATCGGCAAACAACAACACGCGCAGGCCATTCTGCAAACGGTACTCACACACACCTTCGACGCAGGGACCGGCCTGTGCACTGGCGGGCATCGTCGCCACAACCAGCTTTGCCCGCGCCACTGGCGCCACTGCCAAGCAAAGCGCCATAGCCAAGCCAGCACACGGAAATTTCATCATCGGAATCCAGTCCTCGTTAGTCGTCGATCAACGCACAAACCCATATGCACGGCGCTCCCGGCAACGCATGGCGTGCGAGCACGGTGCCAGCGCCAATCATCGCAAAAGCCAGCTATTTTGTGGCGAAAAAGTGGCCAATCCAGCTTCCCGGCGCGGCCAATCAACCAGATCCTGCAAGCATGGCAGCCCCATGACATCAGCGCCCGCCCAACCAGCCCCCGAACGAATACATGGGCTGCAGCAAACGATCACTCAACGGTTCCCGTTCGCCGGCAACCTGCGCATCCAGCATCATGCCGGGCTTGAGCGGCTCCAAACGGCCATGGGCCACAATCGCCTGATTGGCCAACTCGACGGTCACGCGATAGAAGGCCTCCTTCATCGCGGGAAGCTCCACTGCGAAGCTGGCCTCTTCACTGTCAACCGCAGTACGACTGATGTGCGCGATGGTGCCATGCTGCGTACCGAACTTCTGATGCGGAAATGCCTGATAGCGCAGTACAACCCGATCACCAGGCGCCATTGCCCCGATCGCGCGCCCCGGCACCATCAGCTCGGCCTCGAGCCGGCCGTCACCGGGCAGTACGCTGAGCAGCGGCTGGCCAAGCTGCACCGATTGCCCCGGCTTGACCATCCGTGCGACCACCACGCCATCTACCGGCGCTTTCACCAGCAAGGCAGCACTGGCTTCGTTCTCAACCTGATCCAGGCGTAACTGTGCCAGATGCTCCGCATAGATGGCGTCGTTGGCCTTCTGTCGCCCCGGCAATTCCTGCATGGCTTGCTTCAACTGCGCAATGAGACGCTGCGTGGTGGCTTGCTGCCGGCGCAGCGCTTGCAGCTGCACGGTGTATTCCAACACCAGCGCTTCCTGCTGTTCCGCAGCGGCAAGACCGGCGGCAGACGCCATTTCAAACCCTCGCCGCCTCGTCAGTACGTCGCCGGCGATCCGAATCTGCTCACGCCGCGTGGCGACCTCCAGTGCGATCTGCTGCGCCTCTGCGCGGGCCGCCTGCATCTGCCTGTGGCCTGAGCCGTCAACTGCTCTTTCAGCGCGTCGCGCGCCAACGCGAAGCTGTCCTGCTTCTGTTGCAGGCCATGTTCCAGCGCCAGGTTGGCGTCACCGAGTTCAGGCATCGCGCGCGGTGCAGCTACCAAGGCCAACGTATCGCCCTCGACCACACGCTTGCCATCATCAGCATCCAGCCAACGAACAACACCGGCCACTGGAGCCAACACCGTCGCCATTCCCTGTACCGGAACCAGCCGGCCAGCCACCACAGCGGCCTCATTGCCGCCGCGAATGACCAGTGCCATCGTCACGACAACCAAAAGCACGAATGTACCTATTGAATACAGGCACAGTTTTGCGCGCCGATTGAGTTCCATCCATGACCACCAGCGACGATCGACAGACTCCAGTTTTTCATTCGATTCGGTTTGCGCCACGCGTGCACCAAGAGCTCAACGCTTAAGAAAAAAACTCATCAATCTGTCAGCGTTATACCGACGACCATCCAACATTAATTACCGCCTGCGTCGCAGCCTAACGTTATCGAGGCGCGTGAGCAGAGGGTGCAATTTACATTGGCAAAAGTCGTCAATATCGATGACGAGTTTCGTTCCGATAATCCACGGACGTAATGAACATTGACAATAAGTCTTTGCCGACTGCGCAAGCTCGCAATGGCTTAGGCTTTTAGTCGGCTCTCATGGTCAACGCTCGAGGAGAAATTTATGCATGACCATCTGGGAATCCGCATCCGCAAAGCGCGGAGGAAGATGAAGATGACGCAGGCGGAGTTGGCAGGCCAACTGAAAGTAAGCCGTAGCGCGGTGGGAAACTGGGAAAGTCCGACGGGCATATCGCCCAGCACGATGCGTTTGATCACCATTGCATTGGTGACGGATGTTTCATTTGAATGGCTGGCGACGGGGCGAGGTGAACTGGATGCAGTCTCTGCTGCAATACCCGGTGAGAACGCGGAGCTGGTGGACGATCCATCGGAGCGGAGGTTGTTGCTGGCGTATCGATCCTGCCGCGCGGCCACCCGCAAACTGGTCTTGCAGATAGTGGAGGCGCAGAAGATTCCGCAGTTCTGATGCTCGGCGGCGACCGATGGTTCAATCGGTGCCGCCTTTCCGCAGCTTTCGCCACTCCCACGCGTTGGGTGTGGCACCCGCGATGGATGCGGCACTGCCTGTAGGAGCGGCGTCAGCCGCGAAGCTGACATTGCTGAAGTATCAAGCGATTTTTCGATCTGATGGGGTATCTGCTTCGCGGCTGACGCCGCTCCTACAAAGCGCCCCTCCCACAAAGGACCACCAGCTCCCGTATTTCACGCAAAAGAAAAGCCGGCACAAGGCCGGCTCTGCTTTGACGCATGCGGGTTGGCAATCAACCCGCGCGGTCGGCTTCCATCTGCTTGCGGATCTGCGCATCGACCGCGGCAATCGCAGTCATGTTCAGCACGCGGCGCGAGCTGGCACTGCTGGTCAGGATATGCACCGGCTTGGTCATGCCCATCAGGATCGGACCAATCGCCACGCCATTGGTGAACACGCGCACCAGGTTGTAGGCGATGTTGGCCGCTTCCAGGTTCGGCAGCACGAACAGGTTGGCACGGCCCTTGAGTGTGCTGTTGGGCAGCAACTTCTCGCGCAGTGCTTCATCCCATGCGGTGTCGCCCTGCATTTCGCCGTCCACGTTCAAGCGCGGGTTGCGCTTGAGCAAGGCCTCTCTTACCTGACGCATCTTCAGTGCGTCCTTGGAATCGTGGCTACCGAAGTTGGAATGCGACAGCAGCGCGATCTTCGGCTCAATGCCGAACAGCTTCATGCGATACGCCGCCTGCAGGGTCGATTCGACGATCTGCTCGACGCTCGGGTCTTCCTGCACATGCGTGTCGACGAAGAAGAACACGCCCTGGTTGTTGATCACGCCGGTCATCGCCGAGGTCGAGCTGACCTTGGCTTCCAGCGGAATCACACTGCGGACATAGCCAAGCTTCTTGTGGAAGCGGCCGACCAGGCCCGACAACATCGCATCGGCTTCACCACGGGCAACCATCACCGCCGCGATCAGGGTCGGACGCGAGCGCATCAGGTTCTTGGCGGCTGCCACGGTGACGCCCTTGCGGCCGGTCATCTCGTGGTAGTACTGCCAGTAGTCGTTGAAGCGCGGGTCGTCGTTGATGTTGGTGATTTCGAAATCGACACCGGCACGCATGCGCAGCGCCAACCGCTCGATGCGGGCTTCGATCACGTCTGGACGGCCGATCAGGATCGGGAAAGCAACACCTTCGTCGATCACGTTCTGCACCGCCTGCAGCACCACTTCTTCTTCGCCCTCGGCGTAGACCACGCGCTGCTTGTCCGAACGCGCACGGTCGTAGACCGGTTTCATGAACAGGCTGGTGCGGTAGACGAACTGGGCCAGCTTGTCGCGGTAGGCGCCCATGTCGGCGATCGGGCGGGTAGCAACGCCCGAATCCATCGCGGCCTGGGCCACGGCGGAGGACAGTTCCACCAGCAGGCGGCGGTCGAACGGACGCGGGATCACGTAGTCGCGGCCGAAGCTGGGCACATCACCGCCGTAGGCGGCGCCCAGGTCGGAGGCTTCCTTGCGGGCCAGCGCGGCAATCGCGCGCACGCAGGCAACCTTCATTTCTTCGTTGATGGTGGTCGCGCCAACGTCCAGCGCACCGCGGAACAGGTACGGGAAGCACAGCGCGTTGTTGACCTGGTTCGGGTAGTCCGAACGGCCCGTACCCATGATCACGTCCGAGCGCACCGAATTGGCGTCTTCCGGGAGGATTTCCGGGTAGGGGTTGGCCAGGGCGAAGATAACCGGGTCACGCGCCATGCTGGCGACCATGTCCTTGGTGAGGATGCCGCCCGCCGACAGGCCCAGGAAGATGTCGGCACCATCGACGATCTCGGCCAGCGTGCGCTTGTCGGTATCACGGGCGTAGCGCGCCTTTTCCGGATCCAGGTCGGTACGGCCGGTATGGATCACGCCGTCGCGGTCATAGGCCAGGATGTTCTCCGGCTTCAAACCCAAGGAAACCAGCATGTTGACGCAGGAGATACCCGCCGCGCCCATGCCGGTGGTGGCCAGCTTGACCTCTTCGATCTTCTTGCCGGTGATGCACATGGCGTTGAGGACCGCCGCGCCGACGATGATCGCGGTGCCGTGCTGGTCGTCATGGAACACCGGAATGTTCATCCGCTCGCGCAGCTTGCGCTCGACGATGAAGCACTCCGGCGCCTTGATGTCTTCCAGGTTGATGCCGCCGAAGGTCGGCTCCAGCGAGGCGATGATCTCGACCAGCTTGTCCGGGTCGTTCTCGTCGACTTCGATGTCGAACACGTCGATGCCGGCGAACTTCTGGAACAGCACACCCTTGCCTTCCATCACCGGCTTGCCGGCCAGCGGGCCGATATTGCCCAGGCCAAGCACGGCAGTGCCGTTGGTGATCACACCAACCAGATTGCCGCGTGCGGTCATCTCGCTGGCCATGGCCGGGTCTTCCATGATCGCTTCGCAGGCATGGGCCACACCCGGCGAATACGCCAGCGACAGGTCACGCTGGGTCAACATGGGCTTGGTAGCCACCACCTTGATCTTGCCTGGCGGCGACATCCGGTGATATTCGAGGGCGGCCTGCTTGAAATCTTCGTTGGACATCGAGTTGTGAGCGCTAATGGGCAAGAAGGACGGGAGATGATAACGCCGTTAAGGCAGTTGGACCTGTCGCTACGCTGTCGCATTCATGCTGCAACCGCACAATTCCGGACTTTCCACACCACCGCATGCGCGCCAGTTTCAGTCCTGGGCATGACAAACCCGGGACGCAAAAAAATCGCGGGGCCGCCCGCTCGGTGGCCAGCCCCGCGCAAACACACACACACAGGTAAACCTCAGGCCTCGACCGCCGGCGGCGGGGGCAGCTCCGACGGCTCTGCGCCATCCAGCACCCGCCGCAGGCGCTGCCGATCCAGCGCGCCCTCCCAGCGCGAAACCACCACCGTTGCCACCGCATTGCCGATGAAATTGGTCAAGGACCGGCATTCGCTCATGAAACGATCCACGCCAAGAATCAATGCCATGCCAGCCACCGGGACCTCCGGCACCACCGCCAAGGTGGCGGCCAAGGTGATGAAACCCGCACCAGTGACCCCGGCCGCGCCCTTGGAGCTGAGCATGGCGACCAGCAACAGCGCGATCTGGTGGCCCAGGCTCAGCTCGGTATTGGTCGCCTGGGCGATGAACAGCGCCGCCAGCGTCATATAGATGTTGGTGCCGTCCAGGTTGAATGAATAGCCGGTTGGCACCACCAGGCCAACGACGGACTTGCTGCAACCGGCCTTTTCCATCTTCTCCATCAGCGATGGCAGCGCCGACTCCGACGAGGACGTGCCCAGCACCAGTAGCAGCTCCGCCTTCAGGTAGCGGGCCAGTTTGAACACCGAGAACCCACAAAAGCGCGCCACTGCGCCCAGGACCACCACCACGAACAGCAGTGAGGTCAGGTAAAAGGAGCCAACCAACCAGGCCAGATTCACCAGCGAGGCGATGCCGTACTTGCCGATGGTGAAGGCAATCGCGCCAAACGCACCGATCGGCGCCGCCTTCATCAGCAGGTGCACCAACTTGAACACCGGCATGGTCAGTGCATCCAGCAGCGCCAACACCGGGCGCCCCTTCTCCCCAACCGAGGCCAGGGCGATACCGAACAGCACCGCAACGAACAGCACCTGCAGAATGTTGTCGCCGACGAAGGAGCTGACCAGGGTCTTGGGGATGATGTCCAGCGCAAAGCCGACCAGGCTCAGTTCGTGCGAGCGCTGCACGTAGCCATCCACCGCGCTCTGGTCCAGATCAGCCGGATTGATGTTCATGCCGGCCCCAGGCTGCACCACGTGTGCCACCACCATGCCGACCACCAGCGCCAGCGTGGAGAAGAACATGAAATAGGCCATCGCTTTGGCAAACACGCGGCCGACGCTGCGCAGGTGGGTCATGCCGGCAATGCCGGTGACGATGGTCAGGAAGATCACCGGCGCGATGATCATCTTCACCAGCTTGATGAAGGCATCGCCCAATGGCTTCAGCTGCTCGGCGAGCACCGGCTCGAAATGGCCAAGCAGCACGCCCAGCGCAATCGCAACCAGCACCTGCACGTAAAGCTGGCGGTACAGCGGCAGCCGGCGCACATGCGGGCTGGCAACAGTGACGGAAGGAGCATGCATGGCGGAGAAACCTCGAAGATTCACTACGGGAGGTTTTGTACGCGCCGAAGTGCACGCCGCCGATAACGCATTGGTGTTAGTCCGCCGCACACAAACGAAACCGGATCACCGTTTTTTGGCCCGGCACACCAATAACCGGACCAGACCTATGGCTGCCCGCCGCAGGCCTGCCAGACCATCACGGTCATGCCGTTCTTTCCCTCCCATCGCCGCCGCATGCGCTGGCTGCTGCCGCTCGCAGCCGCCCTTGCCGTTGCTGCGATCAGCCTGGTGGCGCTGCGCCATTTCGAGCGCAGCAGCCTCGTCGGCGATGGCGCGCGGGCGAAGACGCAACTGCACCTGCATGGCGAGGCACTGCAGGCCCTGATCGAACGCCATCGGGTGCTGCCAGCGGTGCTGGCATTGGATCCGGATGTACGCAGCGCGCTGGCGCGCACGACAATCAGCCGCGCCGAACTGGACCGCCTCAACCGCAAGCTCGAACGCGTCAATGGCGTGGCCTCCACCTCCACCCTGACCCTGCTCGACCGAAACGGGGTTGCCCTGGCCGCCAGCAACTGGCGCGTGCCCCACAGCAACAATGTCGGCAACGACTATCAGTTCCGCCCCTACTTCCGTCAGGCAATGCACGAAGGTAGCGGCACCTTCTATGCAGAGGGCATCACCACCGCCATGCCCGGCTATTTCCTGTCCGAAGCGGTGCGCGATGAAAGCGGCAACCCGGTCGGCGTGGTGGTGGTCAAGGCCATCCTGCGGCCGCTGGAGCAAACCTGGGCGGACACCACCGATACGGTTTTCGTCAGTGACAGCAATGGCGTGATCTTCCTGTCCAGCCATCGGCCGTGGCGCTATTTCACCCTCCAGGAACTGGATGTCAGCGTCCGCGAAGAACTGCTGCGCACCCGCCAATACACCCATCTGCCAAAGCAACTGCTGCAACACTCGCCAGGCAAGCAGCTGGGGCCGAACCAGCAGCTGGTGACGCTGCCCGATGCCGGCGAGGTCATCTGGGTCTCGCAGCCGCTGCCGCACCAACGTTGGAATCTGCATCTGCTGCGTAGCACGGAAAACAGCAGCAACAGCGCGCGCACCTTCGCCGGCGCGGTGATGGCCAGCCTGATCGCGGTGCTGTTGCTCGGCTATGGACTGTGGCAGCGACAACGGCTGGCACGCCTGCGCGAGCGCAGCCGCCGCGAACTCGAGCAACTCGTTGAGCTCCACGCATTGGAGCTGCGCACCGCCCAGGACGGCATCGTGCATGCCGCCCATTCCGCCGACTACGGCGAGAGCGCCAGCCTGCAGCACTTGCCACAAGGTGTCTGCGTAGTCGATGCACAGCTCAACCTGGTGGCCTGGAACCGCCGCTATATTGAAATGTTCCGTTTTCCGCCCGGATTGATCCAGATAGGTCGCCCGATCGCCGACGTCTTCCACTACAACGCACGCCGTGGTTTGCTGGGCCCTGGTCCAGTCGAGGAAGCCATCGAGCGACGGCTCAATCACCTGCGCTCAGCCACCCCGCACATGCACGAGCGCGAGAGCGGCGACGGTAACGTGATCGAGATCCGCGGCAACCCGTTGCCGGATGGCGGCTTCGTCACCAGCTATACCGACATCACCGCCTACCGCAATGCCGCCCGCGACCTGCGCTCGCTGGCCGACACCCTCAGCCTGCGGGTCAGCGAGCGCACCCACGACCTGGCCGGCGCCAAACGCGATGCCGAAGAAGCCAACCAGGCCAAGACGCGCCTGGTGGCTGCCGCCGTACATGACCTGCTGCAGCCACTGAATGCCGCGCGCATGTTCCTGTCGGCGCTGCGCAGCCGCCTGCCCGATGCCGCCAGCCGCGACATCGCCGACAACGTCGACAATGCATTGACCGCGCAGGACGGCATCCTGACCAGCTTGCTCGACATCTCGCGGTTGGAATCGGGCGCACTTGAGAAGCGGGTCCGCGACTTCGCACTGGAGCCGCTGCTGGAGGCGCTGAGCATCGAGTTCGGCATTCTCGCCAACGCGCGCGGCCTGCTGGTAACCCATGTCGCCACCACCGCGGTGGTGCGCAGCGACGAGGCCTTGTTGCGGCGCATCCTGCAGAACCTGCTGTCCAATGCGGTGCGCTACACCCGCAGCGGCCGCATCGTGATCGGCTGCCGGCGCGATGGAGCGCAGCTGCGCATCGAAGTGCACGACACCGGCACCGGCATACCGCAATCCCGCCAGCAGGAAATCTTCGAGGAGTTCCGTCGCCTCGACAACGCCGGAAGCGAAGAGCCGGGGGCCGGTCTCGGCCTGGCCATTGTGGACCGCATCGCTCACCTGCTGGATCACCGCATTGGTCTGCGTTCCACGCCCGGGCGTGGCAGCGTGTTCTCGGTGACCCTGCCGCGGGGCGACGTCGGCTGCGGCACCTTGCCAGTCAGTCCGCCGGAGGAGCCGCAGATGGATTCCCTGCTGGCCGGATGCCGGGTCTGGTGCATCGACGACGACCCCCGCATCAGCCTGGCTACCCGCCTGTTGCTGGAACGATGGGGCTGCGAAGTCGAGTTCGCCGGTGGCGTGGAAGCCGCCCAAGCGGCGACGCGTGCCGACAATGTGCCCGACATGCTGCTGCTGGACGTACGCATGGGCGATATCAGCGGCCCTGCCCTCTTGCCGCTGCTGGTGGAGCGCTGGGGCAGCGAGCCCGGCGTGATCCTGTTCACCGCCGAACAGGATCCCGACCTGCGCGACCTGGCCCGCGATCGCCACTGGGGCTTTGTTTCCAAGCAGGCGCGAACGGCCGCACTGCGCTCGTTGATGACGCACTTCTATCAGCGCGGAAGTTGAAGTGGCACTTCTATCAGCGCGGAAGTTGAAGTGGCACTGCAAGGCAGGGCCGAGCCATGCTCGGCTGGGGCATTACCGATAAACCGTCACCTGTAGAGCCGAGCCATGCTCGGCTGGAGCCTTACCGATAGACCCTCACCTGTAGAGCCGAGCCATGCTCGGCTGGGGCATTACCGGTAAAGCCCCCGCCGAGCATGGCTCGGCTCTACATGGGTTTGCTTGGAAAGCCCCTGCCGAGCACGGCTCGGCACTACGGTGCGGGTCCTGGCAACTCTGGCTCCCATTCCGCCTCCAGCGTCTTCAACAGCACCGCTGCCTGGGTGCGGCTATTGCATTCGAGCTTCTTCAGCACGGCAGTGACATGCACCTTCACCGTGTTTTCGGCCAGCCCCAGCACGTGGGCGATCTGCTTGTTGAGCAAGCCATCGGCCATGCACAGCAGCACGCGTATCTGCTGCGGTGTCAGCCGTGCCAGCCGCGAGGCCAGCAAGGCGTCGTGCTCGGAACGCACTGCCGCCAGCGGCGGGAAGCAGGTATCGCCCTCCATCACCGCAGCCACCGCCGCACCAATCGACTCCACCGGTGCGGATTTGGGAATGAAGCCGACCGCACCGAACTGCTGGGCACGGCGGACTACCCGTGGGTTGTCATTGGAAGAAATGATGATCACCGGCAGCTCAGGCCGTTCACCGCGCAGCCACACCAACGAGGAAAACCCATGCGCACCGGGCATGGTCAGGTCCAGCAGGACCAGATCCACGTCGGCATGCTCGACCACCGCCTGGGTCAGGGCCGAGACACTGGCCACTTCCAGCATTTCGCCCACGGCAGCGCCGTCGCGCAGTGCATGCAGCACGGCGGCGCGGAACAAAGGATGGTCGTCGGCAACAAGCACCTTGATCAGGCTCATTCGGCCAGTTTGGCACGGGCGCCACCTGCCCGCCTTAGTCCCAAATCGCTATTGGTGACCAAACTTGCCCTGTCTATCGTAGCGGCACTCCCCAAAGTGCCGAGGCAACGGATGGCCAGTTTCACCCTGCGCGTTTCAATCACCGGCCTGCTGATGCTGGCCGCCGCGCCTGCTGCGTTCGCCAGCGCTGACATCACCGCCACCGCCAGCGGCCGCCTGTATTACGAATTTGCCCGTTTCGACAATGACGCGCGTGGCCCGGCCGAACGCCGCGGGGACGATCTGCGCGCGGCATGGCTGGGAATTGCCGGCAAGGTCCATGGCATCGGCTACAAGCTGGAGGCAGACTTCGCCGGTCATCGCCCGGTCGCACGCGACGTCTACCTGACCCACAAGATTGGCAACACCCAGCTGACCATTGGACAGTTCAAGCAGTTCTACACGCTGGACGACCGCAGCAGCACCAACCATACGCCGACCATCGAACGCAGCTACCTGGTGCAGTCGCTGGGCGCGACTTACCGCTTGGGTATCGGCGCGCAAGGCAACCATGACGGCATTTTCTGGAGCAGTAGCATCTTCAGCCTGGAAAGCATCGACGTGTGGCAGGCCAAGGGGCATGTCATCGGCGGTCGCGTCGGTCACGCACCGTGGCGCCAGCCAGGCCGGGTACTGCACGTTGGCGTCTCCGGTGCCCGCGAGCGCCACAGCCACCCCGGCGCCGATGGCGCACTGCCGCTGCGCGCGCAGGCTCGGCCCACCGGCCACCTCGGCAAGCACGGACGGCTCCCGCTGGTGGATTTCCGCAGCGGTCGTGCGGTCACGGTCAGCCGCTACAGTTTCGAGGCTGCGGGCGTATCCGGTCCATGGTCATGGCAGGCCGAGTACGGCGGCGCCCGTTACGACGACGGCGAGCAGCGCGGCGAAGTCCAGGCAGGGTATCTGCAGGGCAGCTGGCTGCTTACGGGGGAATCCCGCCCCTACGACGCAAAGGGCGGCCGCTTTGTCCAACTGGAGCCGGAAGGTGACTTCGGTGCATGGGAACTGGTCGCCCGCTACGACCGTATCAATGGCCCCCAATGGCCGGCGCAGCACCGCGACGTCACCGCCGAAGCGTGGACCGTCGGAGTGAACTGGTACGCCTCCAGGAACGTCCGGCTGATGCTGGACTGGACCGACAGCCGGCGTCGTGATGAACTGCTCGGGCGGACGCTGGACCACACCGGCGTGCTCGCCGGACGCGCCCAGCTGCACTTCTAGACCCCACCCGATCCAGCCGGGGTGGGATTGCCCGACGCACACAAGAAAATAATTTTCACGTATCCTCCCTTTTCGCCCCAATAGCCACCCATAATCCCGGGTGACCACGGCAAGAGACAGGATTCGTGCAGGAAAATTACTTTCACTCCGAAGCAGTTCTAGTCGGCAAGGGCCTCCCCAGTGGCGCCCACTGGACCCCGGCATCGATTGCCGCTGCCGCGCCATCAATTCTTGCGGAGCAGCTCAGCCTGCCCGCCGCTGTGCTCAGCGCCTCGGCGCTGCAGCACAACCTGCAGTGGATGCGTCAGTTTGCGCAGGCCTACGGCTGCCAGCTGGCGCCGCATGGCAAGACCACCATGAGCCCGGCGCTGTTCCGCATGCAGCTTGATGCCGGTGCCTGGGGCATTACCTTGGCCGCCGCGCCACAGACCGTTGCCGCCCATGCCGAGGGCGTGCAGCGCGTGCTGTTGGCCAACCAGCTGGTCGGCAAGGGCAACTTCGAGCTGATCGCCTCCCTGCAGCAGCGCGATCCCGGCTTCTGGTTCGCGTGCGTGGTGGACTCGGCCGCCAATGTGGCCGCGCTGGGCAGCTACTTCAGCGCGCGCGGGCAGCAGATCAAGGTATTGCTGGAGATTGGACTGGCCGGCGGCCGTACCGGCGTGCGTGATGACGCGCAGGCGCAGGCCGTGCTGGACGAAATTGCGCGCTGGCCGGATGCGGTCGCGCTGGTCGGCGTGGAGGTCTATGAAGGTGTGGCTGGCGATGAGCCCGGCGTGCGCGCCATGCTGCAGCGCAGTCTCGCGCAGTGGCAGGCGATCCGGGCCAATGGCGGTTTCCGCCAATTGCCGGCCATCCTCAGCGGCGCCGGATCGGCCTGGTTCGACGTGGTCGCCGAGGAATTCTCCGTGCTGGCCAATGATGCGGACGCGCAGATCGTGCTGCGCCCGGGCTGCTATCTCAGCCACGACGTCGGCATCTACCGGCAAGCCGCCGAGCGCATCCATGCCAGCAATCCGGTCGCGCGCAACATGGGCAGCAGCCTGCAGCCGGCGCTGCGGCTGTGGGCGTACGTGCAGTCACGTCCGGAACCGGGCAAGGCCATCATCGGCCTGGGCAAGCGCGATGCCGCCTTCGATGCCGGCTTGCCGGTGCCTGCGCTGCACTATCGCCCCGGCGATACAGCGCCGAGCGCCGCCGCCGCGCATTGGAAGGTCACCGCGATGATGGACCAGCACGCCTTCCTCGAACTGCGGACCGATGATGATCTGCAGGTGGGCGACATGCTTTGTTTCGATATTTCCCACCCCTGCCTGACCTTCGACAAATGGCGCCACCTGCTGGTGGTCGATGACGCGCATCGCGTTGTTGGCGCTGTTTCCACGCAGTTCTAACCGCTTCCATCGAGCCTGTACGCATGACCGACGGTAATCTGCTGTTGATCTACGCCGCATTGTCGATCCTTGCACTGATCGTGCTGATCGCCCGCTTCCGACTCAATCCCTTCATCAGTGTCACCTTGGTATCGGTAGGCTTGGCCCTGTTTGCCGGCATGCCGGCGCCGGAGATCCTGCCGGCCTACGAGCAAGGCGTCGGCAAGACGCTGGGGCATATCGCACTGATCGTCGCGTTGGGCACCATGCTCGGCAAGATGATGGCCGAGTCCGGCGGCGCCGAGCGCATCGCGCGCACCCTGATTGCCCGCTTCGGCACGAAGAACGTGCACTGGGCGATGATGTTGATCGCTTTCTGCGTGGGCTTGCCGATCTTCTTCGAAGTCGGCTTCGTTCTGCTGATCCCGATCGTGCTCAATGTCGCCCGCCGCACCGGCGTGCCGCTGCTGCTGGTCGGCCTGCCAATGGTGGCCGGCTTGTCGGTGGTACACGGTCTGGTGCCGCCGCACCCGGCGGCGATGTTGGCCGTGAATGCCTATGGCGCCGATGTCGGCCGCACCGTGTTCTATTCCCTGTTGATCGGTTTGCCGACCGCCGCCGTCGCCGGCCCGATATTCGCCAAGTTCGTCGCGCCACGCGTCAAGCTACCCGCGCACAACCCGATGGAAGCAGCGCTGCTGGACGAAGGCCATGGCCGCATTCCCGACGAGCAGCTGCCCAGCTTCGGCATCACCCTGGCCACCTTGTTGCTACCGGTGGTGCTGATGCTGCTTGGCGGCTGGGCCGACCAGATCGCAACACCCGGTTCGCCCCTCAACCACGGTCTGCGCTTCATCGGCCATTCGGTGGTGGCGCTGCTGCTGGCGACCCTGATGAGCTTCATCACCCTGGGCCTGATGCGCGGCTTCAGCCGTGAGCAGATCCTCAAGTTCACCCAGGAATGCCTGGCACCTACCGCCGCGATCACCTTGCTGGTGGGTGCTGGTGGCGGCCTCAACGGCATCCTCGTGCACACCGGCGTGGCCGCCGAGATCATCGGCCTGTCGCAGCGCTTCGAGCTGTCGCCGCTGCTGATGGGCTGGACCATGGCTGCCCTGATGCGCATCGCCACCGGCTCGGCAACCGTGGCGATGACCACTGCCTCCGGTATCGTCGCGCCGATTGCCGCGGCCATGGGCTACGCCCACCCTGAATTGCTGGTGCTGGCCACCGGTGCCGGCTCGGTGGTGCTGTCACATGTCAATGACGGTGGCTTCTGGCTGGTGAAGGAATACTTCAACATGACTGTCGCCCAGACCTTCAAGACCTGGACGGTGCTCGAAACCCTTATTTCCGTCATCGCCCTGTCCTTGGTGATGGCCCTGTCCATGGTGCTTTGAACATGTCGCAGAATACGTTCGATATCGTCTATGAGCTGCGCCAGCGCCAGCACGAGTTCAGCCCGGTGGAAGCGCGCATTGCCGCGGCCATCCTCGCCGACGTGGATGCCGCCGCGCAGTACGGCGTCAGCGAGCTGGCCGAACGCGCCGAAGTCAGCGCCGCCGCCATCTCGCGCTTTGCCAAGGCACTGGGCTGCGAACACGTTCGCGAGCTGCGTGCACGGCTGGCCTCGGCCAGCGCGGTCGGCAAGCGCTTCCTCGAGCAGCAGAACGCACCGCCGGTATCCGCGCTGTACGCACAGATCTGCGATGACATCCAGGAAAGCCTGCGCCACAACATCGCCAACCTGAAAGAGGACGTGGTGCAGGAACTGGCCGAAGCCATCTGCCAGGCACGGATGATCCACATCTTCGGTCTCGGTGGTTGCTCCACGGTATTCGCACAGGAGCTGCAGAGCCGCTTCGTCCGCTTCGGCCGTCCTGTCTCGGCCTCCAGCGATGCCTTGATGATGAAGATCATTGGCGCCACGCTTGGACCGCAGGATCTGGTGCTGGTGCTGTCGGTCAGTGGCATTACTCCGGAAATCATCTCGGCGGTCGATATCGCACGCACGTATGGCGCCCGCGTCGGCGCCATCACCCAGGCCAACACCGCCCTGGCCGAACGCAGCGACTGGCTGCTGCCGATCCAGATCGAGGAAACCGATTTCGTGTTCAAGCCCTCGGCGTCGCGCTACGCGATGATGCTGGCGATCGACGTGCTTGCCACCACCACCGCCCTCAACGACGCCAACGCCAACCACGAGCATCTGCGCCGCATCAAGCTGGCACTGGACCGCCACCGTGGCGGTGATTCGCGCCTGCCGCTGGGTGACTGATCCATGCATGATTTCTTGATACGCAATGCCCTGATCTTCGATGGCAGCGACCGGGCCGGCGTGCAGGGTGATGTGGCCATCAATGCCGGGCGTATCGCAGCAGTCGGCCAACTCGGCGACGCGCCGGCGGCGCACGTGGTCGACGCGCAGGGGCTGGCGCTGGCACCGGGGTTCATCGACGTGCATACCCATGACGACCTGGAAGTGATCCGCAATCCGGACATGCTCAGCAAGTTGTCACAGGGCGTGACCACCGTGGTGGTCGGCAACTGCGGCATCAGCGCCAGCCCGGTGCATATCCGCGATCAGGTACCGGACCCGATGAACCTGCTGGGTGATGCCGAGGATTTTCGCTATGCGGATTTCAGCAGCTACCGCAGTGCCGTGGAGCTCGCCGGCCCCGCCGTGAACGTGGCCGCGCTGGTCGGCCACACCGCCCTGCGCCAGAACCACATGGACCGGCTCGACCGTGCCGCCAGCGATGACGAGATCGGCGCGATGCGCACGCAGCTGCGTGAAAGCCTCGCCCAAGGTGCACTCGGCCTGAGCAGCGGCCTGGCCTATGCGTCGGCCTTCAGCGCACCGTCGTCGGAAGTGGATGCGCTGGCGGCGGAACTGCCGCGCGACGGGCTGTATGCCACCCACCTGCGCGACGAATTCGGCGGCATCCTCGCTGCGATGGAAGAAGCCTTCCACGCCGCACGTGCACCGCAGGCTGCAGTGCGCGTCTCGCACCTGAAGTGCGCCGGCATCGACAACTGGGGCCGCAGTGGCGAAGTGCTGGCCAGCCTTCACGCCGCCTCGGCCACCCAGGATGTCGCCTGTGACTGCTATCCGTACGCCGCCAGCGCCTCGACCCTGGACCTGAAACAGGTCACCGACGCCTTCGACATCCTGATCACCTGGTCCGAGCCCGAGCCCAGCCAGGGCGGTCGCCTGCTGGCGGCGATCGCCGCCGACTGGGATGTGTCGCTGCTGGATGCCGCGATCCGCCTGCAACCAGCCGGGGCGGTCTACCACGGCATGGACGAAGCCGACGTGCGCCAGATCCTTGCCCACCCACTGACCATGATCGGCTCCGATGGCTTGCCGCGCGATCCGCGCCCGCATCCGCGGCTATGGGGCACCTTCCCGCGCGTGCTCGGCCATTACGCCCGCGATGAGCAGTTGTTCCCGCTGCATACCGCCGTGCACAAGATGACCGGCCTGCCGGCGTCGCGCTTCGCCATGGGCGCGCGCGGCTTCATCCGTGCCGGCTGGTGCGCCGACCTGGTGCTGTTTGACCCGGCACGAGTACGCGACACCGCCAGCTTCCACGACCCGATCCGCGCTGCCGATGGCATCAACGCAGTCTGGGTCAACGGCTGCCTGAGCTACGACGGCAAGCAGGTCGTTGCCCGCGCCGGCCGTTTTGTCTGCCCCGAGGCTGCACCAGCAGCCTGAGATGCAACCGCTGTACCCATATAAGGAATACCAATGAGTGACATCAAACGCTATGGCGCCGAAGGCGGCGTTGGCCAGGGCAAGCAGCACATGCCGTTCTCGCGCGCGGTCGAAGCCGACGGCTGGCTGTTCGTATCCGGACAGGTACCGATGCGCAACGGCGAACTGGTCGCCGGCACCGCGACCGAGCAGTCGCACGTTGTCATCGGCAATGTACTGGAGATCCTGGCAGAAGCCGGCTACGGCCCCGAGCATGTCGTGCGCTGCGGCGTGTGGCTGGACGATGCCCGTGATTTCTACGCCTTCAATGGCGTGTTCAAGCATTACTTCGGCGAAAACCCGCCGGCCCGGGCCTGCGTGGAAAGCCGCATGGTGGTGGACTGCAAGGTGGAAGTGGACTGCGTGGCCTACAAGCGCCCGCAGCGCGATTGATGCCTTTGTAACGTCCGGCAGGGACAGGCTTCTCTGTGGTGCCGAGCCCTGCACGGCAGAGGCGGTAACCGTAATGCCACTGGCGAGCCTGGCACGGCCCTACCGCGGGTATGCATTGAAAACCAA
>NZ_JBRRDW010000011.1:0-111585 GCF_056759895.1 Stenotrophomonas sp. STEN038 | reverse complement strand
CCTTCGGCAGATCAATGGCCGGCGTGACCACCGGCGTCTTCTTCTTGCGTGGCATACATGCTCCTTGGCAGCATCATGGTATGCCTCTCACACAAAATTTCTGACACCCTCATCACCAACACCGTACTGAGCGGCCAACCGGGCCAAAGCAATGTTGTCCTGCACGCCGAGCTTCTGGAACAGCCGCGCTTTATGGGTATTCACCGTCTTTGCGCTGAGGCTCAGACGACGGGCGATCTCCTCCTGGCGGTGCCCCTGGATCAACAACAAGGCCACCTCCAGTTCGCGCGGCGAAAGCAGGTCGAACGGCGATTCGCCGCCTTCCAGATTGGACAGCGCCAGATTCTGCGCAATGCTGGTCGCCAGGTAGCGCTTGCCGATGGCAACGTCATGCACGGCACGAATCAGCTCTTTCGAATCCCCGCCCTTGCCCACATAGCCGGATGCTCCCGCCTCCAGCAAACGCTTGGGCATCGGCCCGTCTTCCAGCACGGAGACGATGATTACCTTGGTGCCGTGATCGCCTTTGACGATGCGCTCGGTGATCTCCAGGCCACTCAGGCCCGGCAGGTGCAGATCGCAAAGCACGACGTCTGGTTTCAGACGACGGATCTGCGGCAGCGCGACATCTCCGCTGTCCGCTTCACCGATGACTTCAATCCCGGTTTGCCCCGAAAGAATCATCCGAATGCCCGTGCGCACTAACGCGTGGTCATCGATAAGAAAAACGCTGATGGTCATGAAGGATTCCTCGCGGCGAGGTGACAGTTGAAGCCTTGGGCGCGGCAAAATCCGAGCATGCGAGGCGACGGCCCTCCCCCGTCCCTCATGGCAAGGCCATGTGTATTATCAAGCAGAAGTGGCCCAACTGGGCTGTATCGGACACCCGCTCGCAGGAAATGTGTCTGTAGTTTTGAGCATCAGGATGATGCGGTTTATGCGCCTGCGGCTGGCGAGCTCACTATGCCGTTGCAGCCAATACTGTATCCATCAGGTCAATTCGTCCAATGACTTAGGACTTCTCTTACCTTTTCGACAATCCCAATTGCAGTGCGCCTCATGGCGTCGGCAGCGACCAGCGGCGGCGGAACATCACCGTATAGACCCCTGTCACCCAGATCATTGCGGCACACCAGCCACCGAGAATGTCCGAGGGGTAATGCACCCCCAGGTAGACCCGGGACAAGCCTACCGAGACGACAAAACCGCTGACCAGCGCTACCACTGGCCAGCGCCAGCGCGTGCGCCAGGTCAAGAAAACCAGGGTCAGCGCCAGGGTCATCGACCCCATCGCGTGCCCGCTGGGGAAGCTGAACGTGCTCTCCGGCGCAATCGATTCCCACAAGCTCGGGCGTTCACGCTGGAAGATCTGCTTGCTGCCCAGGTTCAATAGCGCCGAACCGATGAAGGCCGTCGCCGCAAATGCGGCCTTGCGCCAATGCCGCCGCAACAGCAGCGCCGCCACGATCAGGATATCCAGGGGGATGACGCCCCATTGATAACCGAGCTTGGACATCAGCACGAAGAAGCCGTTCAGGCCTGGCGTGGCCATCGCATGCATGCGCAGCAACAGGGCTGCATCGAAGTGGAAAGCCTCGGCTTCGTGGATTTCGTCGGCCAGGGCCACGAAACCCGCCAACGGCAGCAGCACACCGATGAACAACACCACCAGCCGCCACGCATTGTGGGCGAGCCAGCGGCGCAGACCGGCAGCTTCGCTCCGGGAATCAACCGGAGCTTCGGGCATAGCGGGTCTCGACATAGTCATCAATCAAGGCGACGAACTCGTGGGCGATGTTGTCACCGCGCAGGGTGATCTTCTTCTCGCCGTCAACGAACACCGGCGCGGCCGGGGTTTCGCCGGTCCCCGGCAGCGAAATGCCGATATTGGCGTGACGCGATTCACCCGGGCCGTTGACGATGCATCCCATCACCGCAAGCGTCATGTTCTCCGCACCGGGATGGCTGACGCGCCATACCGGCATCTTTTCGCGCACGTGATTCTGCACCACCTTGGCCAGCTCCTGGAAGAACTCGGAGGTGGTACGACCGCAGCCGGGGCAAGCGGTGACCATCGGCGTGAAAGCGCGCTGACCGGTGGTCTGCAGCAGTTCCTGGGCGACGATGACTTCCTGCGTGCGCGACTGGCCTGGCTCGGGCGTCAACGAAATGCGGATGGTATCGCCGATGCCTTCCTGCATCAGTACTGCCAGCGCCGCCGACGAAGCGACGATGCCCTTGCTGCCGATGCCGGCTTCGGTCAGGCCCAGGTGCAGGGCGAAGTCCGAGCGCTGCGCCAGATCGCGGTACACCGCGATCAGTTCCTGCACGCCACTGACCTTGGCCGACAACACGATGCGATCGCGCGGCAGGCCCAGTTCAACCGCGGTCTCGGCCGAATCCAACGCCGAGCGGATCAAGGCCTCGCGCAGCACGCGCCCTGCATCCCAAGGCTGCGCACGCTGGCTGTTCTCATCCATCAACTTGGCCGCAAGTGCCTGGTCCAACGAGCCCCAGTTGGCACCGATACGCACCGGCTTGTTGTACTTGATGGCGAATTCGATCAGCTGCGCGAACTGGGTGTCTTTCTTCTTGCCGAAGCCGACGTTGCCCGGATTGATGCGGTACTTGGCCAGCGCCTCGGCGCAGGCCGGTTCAGCGGTCAACAGCTGGTGACCGTTGTAATGGAAGTCGCCGATCAGCGGCACATCGATGCCCATCATCGCCAGCTTCTCGACGATGCGCGGAATGGCCGCAGCCGATTCGGGATTATTGACGGTCAGTCGCACCATCTCCGAGCCCGCGCGCCAGAGTTCAGCCACCTGCTTGACGCTGGCAGCCACATCGGCGGTATCGGTATTGGTCATCGACTGCACCACCACGGGATTGCCTCCGCCCACCTTTACCCCGCCGATGGCGACGGATTGGGTGATACGGCGGGGCCACGCGGTAGCGTCGGTGGGCGGTGTTGGGCGGGTCACGGCGTCATGCATTGCCCATTTTAGCGCGCCAGCCGCCCCCACGGCATGAACCTTGGATTGCGTGGTAGCCACCGCGACAGCATACGATTGCGCCATGGAAACCCGAGATACCTCTTTTCTTCGCACCCTGTGCAGCCTGCGCTGGCTGGCCACCGCAGGCCAGGCCGCCACCATCCTTGTGGCCACCTGGCTGTTGGGCCTTGAACTGCCCCAGGAGCCGCTGTGGGCCGGCGTCGCTGTACTGGCCTTGTTCAACCTGTACGTGCAGCTGCGTGTGCATGACACCGACCCGGCACCGGTTACGGCTTTCGGCCATATCCTTGTCGATGTCACGGTATTGACCTGGATGGTGGGCTGGAGCGGCGGCATCGCCAATCCGTTCGGCTCGCTGTTCCTGATCCTGATCGCACTGGCTGCGCTGGCGCTGCCGCTGCGCTGGACACATGCGGTAGCTGCGGCCTGCGTCGGTGGGTATGCGCTGAGCGCGGTGTTCGGGCTGCCACTGAAGGGGGGCTACTTCGACACGATGAGCCTTCACCTGTGGGGGGCCGCAGCCAATTTCCTGTTGTCCAGCGTGGTGGTACTGGTGTTCTCGACCCGCTTGGCCGCGGCCTTGCGCGAGCGCGAGAACCAGCTGGCGATGTTGCGCGAGCGCTTCGTCCGCAACGAAGGCATTGTCGCCTTGGCCACGCATGCCGCCTCTGTCGCCCATGAACTCAACACGCCGCTGGCGACCATGACCCTGCTCACCGACGACATCGTCGAGCAAGGCGCCGCCACCCCGGAAATGCGCGACGATCTGGAAACCCTGCGTGAGTTGCTGGTGCAGTGCCGGGAGAAAGTGCTGGCATTGGCAGCACCAGCTGAAGGTGCCGGCAGCCGCGCACCGGTATCCATCGCCAGCGTGCTGGAACAATGGCGACTGGTGCGCCCCACCATCCAGTTGCGCCGCAACCCCGACGCCCCGCTGCATCTGAAGCTGGACCCCGGCATCGGCCATCTGCTGCAGGTACTGCTGAACAATGCCGCCGATGCCGGCGAACATGCTGGGCGTGCACAGATCGACTTGGACATCCGCATCCACGAAGGTCAGCTGTATGGCGAAGTACGCGACTACGGCCCCGGCTTCAACGCCAATGATGCCGCCCTGCCCGGCACCTTGTTCAACAGCGGCAAAAGCAATGGCATGGGTGTCGGTCTGGCACTGTCGCATGCCACCATTGAGCGTCTGCACGGCGAATTGTGGATGCGCCCGGCCGAAGGCCAGGGAGCACGCGTCGGCTTTCGCCTGCCGTTGAACAACATCGAGGTAAGTCCATGAATGCTGCTGCCACCCACGGCCTGCTGGTCGATGACGACCCGCTCTACCTGCGCACCTTGCAGCGCACCCTGGCCCGCCGTGGCATCGAAGCAATCACCGCCACCGACATCTCCAGCGCCATGCAACTGGCGACGCAGACACCACCGGCATTCGCACTGATCGACCTGAAGCTGGGCAGCGAATCGGGTTTGAATCTGATCCAGCCGCTGCGCGAGCTGCGCCAGGACATGCGCATTCTGCTGGTCACCGGCTATGCCTCCATCGCTACCGCGGTTGAAGCGATCAAGCTGGGTGCCGATGACTATCTGCCGAAACCGGCGACGGTGCAGATGATCCTGCGCGCGTTGGGCGAGGAAGACGAGGCCGGTGAGGAGCCCGAGGATATTGAACCGCCGGATGCGATGACACCGATCAGCCGCCTGCAGTGGGAGCACATCCAGCAGGCGCTGCATGAAACCGGCGGCAATGTGTCCGCCGCCGCGCGATTGCTCGGCATGCACCGGCGCTCATTGCAGCGCAAGCTGACCAAGCGACCAAGCCCGGAGCGGGACCCGAACAGGTAACCCCGCTTTCGGTAGTGCCGAGCCATGCTCGGCAACGGCCTTCACCGTAGTGCGAAGGGCTTACCCCTCCCCAACCCTCCCCTTGCCTACGGCAAAGGGAGGGAGCAAAAAAAAAGCCGCGCATCTCTGCGCGGCTTTTTCTTCAAACAACAACCCACTGTCAGCGCAGGCGCGCCAACAACTCCCGGGTCATCGGGTCGGCAATCTCCACTGCCTCGCCCTGCACCGCCGGCAACAACTGACTGGCCAGCTGCTTGCCCAGTTCAACACCGAACTGATCGAAGGCATTGATGTCCCAGATCAAGGACTGCACGTACACCGCATGTTCGTACATGGCGATCAAGACGCCCAGCGACTGCGGAGTCAGCGCATCCAGCAGGATCATCGTGCTGGGACGGCCACCCGGGTACTGGCGGTGCGGGTCTTCGCTGTCCTGACCGTTGGCCAAGGCTTCGGTCTGCGCCAGCAGGTTGGCCAGCAAGGCCTGGTGGTTGATCTCGTAGGGATCATCATTGCGCACGCAGCCGATGAAGTCGGCCGGCACGATGCTGGTGCCTTGGTGCAGGGCCTGGAAGAAGCTGTGCTGCACGTCGGTACCCGCACCACCCCACCACACCGACACCGTGTCGCCATCGACAGGGCTGCCATCGCGCTTGACCCGCTTGCCCAGGCTTTCCATCACCAGCTGCTGCAGATAGGCCGGCAACAGCGCCATGCGCTGGTCGTAGGTCATCACCGCATGCGTGGCATAACCCAGCACGTTGCGGTTCCAGATATCGGTCAGCGCGTGCAGCACCGGCAGGTTGCTTGCCAGCGGTGCGCTGGCCGCGTGCGCGTCCATCTGCGCAGCGCCTTCCAGCAGCTGGCCGAAGCGTTCAAAGCCGATTGCCAAGGCAATCGGGAAGCCCACCGCCGACCACAGCGAGTAACGGCCGCCTACCCAGTCCCACATCGGCAGCACGCGCTCGGCGGCGATGTCGAAGGCCTTGGCGGCACGCTCGGGGTTGGCACTGACGGCGTATAGACGCTCGCTGCCACCCAGCCAATCACAGAGGATGCGGCCGTTGAGCAGGGTTTCCTGGGTTCCGAAGGTCTTGGAGATCAGGATGCCGGCAGTGGTCGCCGGGTCCAGCGTCGCCAAAGTACGCTGCATCGCTGCACCGTCGACGTTGGAGACGAAATGCACACGGAAACGCGCACCCGATGCCGGACGCAGCGCATCGGCAACCAGACGCGGGCCCAGGTCCGAACCACCGATGCCGACACTGACGATATCGGTGACGTTGCTGGCTTCCAGCGCCTTGATCAAGGCACCCATCTGAGCCTGCACCGCCACCGCTTCCGCCCGTGCAGCCACTGCAACCGGCGCATCGCTGGCATCGCCGCGCAGCGCGCTGTGCAGCACCGCGCGATCTTCGGTGTGGTTGATCTTCTGGCCAGCGAACAGGCGCTGGAAGCCGCCGGCGACATCGCGCGCGGCGGCCAGTTCCAACAGGGCATCCAAGGCTGCGCGGTCGTACTTCTGCCGCGCGAAGTTCACATACAACGGACCGACTTTCAGCGCCAGGCGCTGCACCCGGTCAGGCTCTGCGGCCATCAGCGAGGGAATGCCGGTGCCCTGCAGACGCTGGGCGTGGGCGTGCAATACGTCGAATCCGTTGTTGGTGATCATGCGGCCTGTGTGGGGATGCTGTCGTTGGTGTGGGAAATGCGGTTGTCGCCGTCAACGTAGACAAGCTTGGGCTTGAAGGTGCTGGCTTCTTCTTCGCTCATGCCGGCGAAGGCAGCGATGATGATGATGTCGCCCACCTGCACGTGGCGCGCTGCGCCGCCGTTGAGCGAGATCACGCCGCTGCCGGCTTCTGCGCGCAGTGCGTAGGTGGTGAAACGGGCACCGTTGGTCACGTCCCAGATGTGCACCTGTTCGAATTCGCGGATGCCGGTCGCCTGCAGCAGGTTGTCGTCGATCGCGATGGAGCCTTCGTAGTTCAGCTCCGAATGGGTGACGGTGGCGCGGTGGATCTTGGTCTTGAGCAGGGAAAGTTGCATGACAATGCCGAAACTGCGTGAGAAAGGGCGCAGTCTAGCACCGGCGCGCGCCCTTGCCCGCACCGCAACATGACCTTTCCCGTGGCGTTTGCCCGGATACAGCAATGGCGCCACAAAGGCGCCATTGGCTGTCATACAGAGGCCTGGTAACGGACAAGCAAAGTCCGCCAAGTGCCCTATTCAGAACTCGCGGCTTCAGAACTCAATGTTGTCGATCAGGCGGGTCGTGCCCAGCTTGGCCGCCACCAGCGCCACGCGGGCACCTTCGTGGCTGGCACCGGGTTCGCTCAGGTCGGGCATGCGCACCACCGCGTAATCCACCAGGTAGCCGGCAGCTTCCAGCTGCGCCGCCGCCTGCTGCTCCACGGCCACACGCTCGGCGCCCCCCAGGTAGGCATCGCGCGCGGCCAGCAGCACCTTGCGGATAACCGTGGCCTGCGGCCGCACATCGGCGGTCAGGTACTGATTGCGCGAGCTCATCGCCAGACCATCGGTCTCGCGCACGATCTCGCCACCAAGGATCTGGATCGGGAACGCCAGGTCGGCCACCATCTGCTGGATCACTGCCAGCTGCTGGTAGTCCTTGCGCCCAAACGCCGCCACGTCCGGCTGCACCTGGTTGAACAGACGGCTCACCACCGTGCAGACACCGTCGAAGTGCCCTGGGCGGTGTGCGCCTTCCAGCAGCGAACTGACACCGGGCACATGCACGTTGGCAGCCAACTCCACGCCAAACGGGTACATCGACTCCACCGTGGGCAGCCACAGCACGTCACAGCCGGCCTTCTCCAAGCCACTGGTGTCGGCCTCGGGCGTGCGCGGGTAACGGGTGAAGTCCTCGTTCGGACCGAACTGGGTCGGGTTGACGAAGACGCTGGAGACCACCTTGTCGGCGTGCTCACGCGCCAGCTTCACCAACGAGTAGTGGCCAGCGTGCAGATTGCCCATGGTCGGCACCAGCGCGACGCGCAGGCCCTCGCGCTTCCAGCCGCTGACAATGGCGCGCAGCCGGGAAAGTTCGGTAACGGTTTCGATCATGATGCGTAAGCGTGTTCTGCGTCGGGGAAGATGCCAGCGCGCACGGCGTCGGCATAGGCACGGACCGCACCGGCCACCGAGCCGCCCTCGGCAAGGAAATCCTTGACGAACTTGGGACGCCGGTGACCGCTGTCCAGACCGAGGAAGTCATGCAGCACCAGCACCTGCCCGTCGCAATCGGGACCGGCGCCAATACCAATGGTGGGAATCGTGATTTCGGCAGTAACGCGGCCGGCGATCGGGGTCGGCACGCATTCCAGCACCAGCAGGCTGGCGCCCGCCTCGGCCACGGCCTTGGAGTCCTCGAGCAACTGCCTGGCAGCATCGCCACGTCCCTGCACGCGGTATCCGCCCAGGCGCAACACCGACTGCGGGGTCAGGCCCAGGTGCGAGCAGACCGGGATTTCGCGCTCGACCAGGTGACGGATGATGTCCAGCTTGAAGCCGGCACCTTCGATCTTGACCATCTCAGCGCCGGCCTGCAGCAGCTTGAGCGAGGCATCCAGCGCGCGCTCGGCGGTGGCGTCAGCGCCAAACGGCAGGTCAGAGATCAACAGCGCGCGCTCCAGCACGCCCGCTACTGCGCGGGTGTGATAGATCATGTCGTCAACGCTGACCGGCAGCGTCGAATCGTGCCCCTGCACCACCATGCCCAGCGAATCGCCGACCAGGATCAAATCCACGCCATTGGCGTCGAAGACACGGGCAAAGCCGGCGTCGTAAGCGGTCAACATGACCAGCTTCTGGCCATTGCGCTTGGCCTCGGCCAATGCGGGTACGGTCCAGGGCTTGCTATCTGCGTGTGTGCTCATGTGGTCATAACGGTGGCTTATGAGCCGACCATTATCCCCCTATCGGGTCGATACCGCAGGTATTGATGCCTACCAATACGTCCCGCACTGTTCCATGGCCCGGAATCAGGGCGTCTGGCGCCACGTCGGCCAGCGGCAGCAGGGCGAAACCGCGCTGGTGCAGGAAGGGGTGTGGCACCTGCAACTGCGGCAGGTCGATCACCTGCTCGGCATATAAGAGCAGGTCCAGATCCAACAGCCGTGGACCCCAATGCTGGCCCGGCTCGCGCACCCGCCCGAACTGCTGCTCGATCGCCAGCAGCTGCTCCAGCAGCTGCGGCGCCGGCAGATCAGTCTGCAGCGCAACGGCGGCATTGATGAAGTCAGGCTGCGCTTCGTTGCCCCAGGCCGGGGTGCGATACAGGCGCGAGCTGGCCAGCAGCTGCACACCCGGCAGCTGCGCCAGCACGTCGATTGCCGCACGCAAGGTGGCAGGCGCGTCCCCAAGGTTCGCGCCCAGCCCGATACACGCTACAACCATCGCTGCTTACTCGCCCGCAGTCGCGCTGCCACCACCGGGACGACGACGGCGACGGCGACGGCGCGGTGCCGTGCCCTCCTCCGCCTCGCCATCGGTATGCACCTGATCCAGTCCCGCCCCCAGGTCGTGCCCGGCCTCGGCCTGGGCGGCGCGCCAGAACGCGATGTCTTCCTGATGCTCGCTGGAAGCAGCCTGACGCAGGGCCAGGAAATCAAACGCAGCACGGAAGCGCGGGTGGCTCAGGGTGCGCAGCACGCGCTTGCGCTGACGGGTACTGAATCGCGATTGCAGCAGCCAGATTTCCTGCATCGGCAACGAGAAGCGACGCGGCAGGGCAATCGTGCTCAGCTGGTGCAGGGTCACCCGGTCGGCGGCACGGCGCTGCGCCTCTTCCGGCGCCAGGCCCTGCTTCTGCAGGCCGATCAGCGCGCGGCAGAAGGCCGGCCACAGCAGCAGCGCGAACAGGAAGGCCGGCGACACCGGCTCCTCGTTGGCGACACGCTCGTCGGTATTGCGCAGGCCTTCAATCAGGATGCGGCGCAGCGCACCAGTGCGGTTGCTCTTCAGCGCAGCGGCGCTTTCCGGGAACAGCACCGCCAGCAGGCCGTAACGCTCCAGCCCTTCGAAGCTGGCCACGCCATGCCCGGACAGGAACAGCTTGAGCACTTCCTCGAACAAGCGCGCCGGCGCGGCCTCGCTCAGCAACGAGGCCAGGCGCGGAATCGGCTCGGCGGTAGCCGCCTCGATCTCGAAGTTGAGCTTGGCCGCCAGACGCACCGCGCGCAGCATGCGCACGGGATCTTCGCGATAGCGCTGCTCCGGATCGCCGATCAGCTTCATCCGGCGTGCCATGACGTCTTCAAAGCCGCCGGTGTAGTCACGCACCGAGAAATCCTCGATGGCGTAATACAGGGCGTTGCAGGTGAAGTCGCGGCGGACTGCGTCGTCCTCGATGGTGCCGTAGACGTTGTCGCGCACCAGCATGCCGTTCTCGACCTCGCGGTCGCCGCTGCCGTCATCGCTGTTGGCGCGGAACGTGGCTACTTCGATGATTTCGCGACCGAACACCACGTGTGCGAGGCGGAAGCGGCGGCCGATCAGGCGGCAGTTGCGGAACAGCTGCTTGACCTGCTCCGGCGTGGCATCCGTGGCCACGTCGAAATCCTTGGGGCGTCCACCTACCAATAGGTCGCGCACCGCGCCACCTACCAGATAGGCGCCGAAGCCGGATTCGCGCAGACGGTAGAGCACCCGCAGCGCATTGGGACTGATATCCCGGCGCGAGATGGTGTGCTGGTCGCGCGGGATCACGCGGACGGTGAACGGCGTTGTAACTATGGAATTGATGTTGGCGCTTCCAGTTGGGTTTACGGGATTGCCGAGCGGCAACCAGATGCATATACTAGCGCGCTCGCCAGACGCGACCAAACGCTCCCTTCGTCTAGTGGTTAGGACGTGGCCCTCTCAAGGCTAAAACAGGGGTTCGAGTCCCCTAGGGAGCGCCAACTCCGTCTGCGAATGCAAAAGCCCCGCCCTGCGGGGTTTTTTGCTTTCTACACCTGCCAGTGCCCCACGGCGCTGGCTCCGGCACGTTTCTTTGCGTCTGCAGCCCTGGCCAATGAGAATGCCCCCGCCCAGCCCCTGCATCCTGATCTAGAATTGCAGGGTTCAAAGCCGGACCCCACCATGCCTTTTGTCGTTACCGAAAACTGCATCAAGTGCAAACACACCGATTGCGTTGAAGTCTGCCCCGTGGACTGCTTCCACGAAGGCCCCAACTTCCTTGTGATCGACCCTGATGAATGCATCGATTGCACGCTGTGCGAGCCCGAATGCCCGGTCAACGCGATCTTCCCGGAAGATGACGTGCCCGCCGGCCAGGAAGGTTTTGTCGCACTCAATGCCGAGCTGGCCAAGGCCTGGCCGGTGCTGACCATCCGTAAAGACCCGCCGGCCGATGCGGCCGAGTGGGACGGCAAGCCGGACAAGCTGAAGCTGCTGGAACGCTGAGCCGCCGCATAGCCAGCCCAACAGCCAGCCAATGAAAAGGGCGCCCGCTTACGCAGGCGCCCTTTTTTATTGCAGAACAGCCGCCTATCAGCCGACCAGCTTGGCCTTCAGCGTTGCGATCAGCTTGGTTGCAGCGGCATCAGTGGCCGGCATGCCGCGCGGATCCACCGCCGAGACATAGGCACCAGCGTCGGTTGCGACCACGCGCACCAGGAAGTTGCTGCCTTCGTAGGCGACATCGTAGGAGCCCAGCAGCTGCGCGCGACTGGCAATGGTCAGGCCTTCGACGCCGGCAAGCGCATCGCCGACCTTGCCGAACACGTCGTCTCGGCTGCCGCTGACGGTGAAACCACTCTGCGACGAGGCCACGGTAGCGGCCGAAGCAGCCGCCGGCTTGGCCGTCGAGGCCAATGCCGGGATCGGCGCCGAGCCCGAGGTGTTGGGCAGGTTCAGATCCGGCGGCACTTCCAGCGGGCGCGCTTCCGGGGCCAGCGCGTAATCGCCGCGCGCACCGCGCTTGAAGAAGCAGCCAGAGGTGGCCACGGCGGTGACTACGCCCAGCAGCACCAGCGAGAACACGCGAACGGTAGAGGTTTGACGCATGGGTGAATCTCCAGAGTTCAAAGGCCGCCGGATCAGCGGCTGGATAGTTCTTCCAACGCACCCACGTCAGCGGCCAGATGATCGGCATGTGCGTGGTATTGCGCGGAAAGCGGGAGCAGCGGCAAGCGCAGCCCATCTCCGATGCCGATGCGCTGCAGCAGCGCCTTGACCGGAATGGGGTTGGACTCGACACCGCAGAAATCGTGGTACGGCTCAAGGCGGGCATCCCAAGCCTCGGCGGCCTCGTGCTGACCGGCACGGGCCAGGTCACACAGGGTGCGGTAGGCGCCAGGCAGCACGTTGGAGCCGACCGAAATCAGGCCATCGGCGCCAGACAACATGGAACGGGCGGCTGAGCCGTCGTCACCACTGAGGATGGCGAAGCTGTCGCTGCGCAGCTCCAGCAGGGCTTTCAGGCGGGTGGTATCGCCCACCGCTTCCTTGATGCCGATGATGTTCGGGTGCGCGGCCAGTTCGGCGACGGTTTCCGGCAGCAGGTCGCAGCCGGTACGCCCGGGCACGTTGTACAGCAGCACCGGCAGGCCGCCCTGCTCGGCCACGGCCAGGTAATGCTGGCGCAGGCCTTCCTGGGTAGGCCGCACATACGGTGGGGTGACCACCAGCGCATGGGTGGCGCCATTGGCGGCCGCGCGTTTGGTCAGGGCAATGGTGCGGGCGGTGCCGGACAGGCCGGTACCGGCCAACACCGGTACCTTGCCGCCAAAGGCGGCAACGGCGCTGCGCAGCAGGCCATCGTATTCATCGTCGGACAGGGTCGAGGCCTCGCCGGTGGAGCCGGCTACCACGACACCCTGCACGCCGCCCTTGAGCTGCTGCGCCAACAGACGCTGCCAGCCGTCGGGATCGAGTGCGCCGTCGGCCTTGAAAGGCGTCGCCAGCGCGGTGATGAGGCCATATATGGACAAAGGGTCAGTCGCTCTTCGTGGGGGTAAAGAAGCCCGCCGAGCGGCGGGTTCGTGACCGAAGGCATGTTACTTGCCGGTCGAAAGCACGGGCAAGTATGCTGGACACCAGCGAACAACCCCCAAACGGTGTTGTTCAGACTCATCTAGCACCCGGAACCACCTTGACCGACACCACGCCGCGGCCGCTGCCGACCGAAAACCACCTCCTGATCAACGCCTATACGACGCATCCGGAGTCTCCCCTGCTGTCCGTCACCCGTCGAATTGCCGACAGCGGCTGCAACCTGGTCGATGCCCGCCTGTCCACGGTAGGCCGCGATGTCTCGGTGACCACCCTGGCCACCGGCTCCTGGGATGCCGTTGCCAAGCTCGAAGCCATGCTGACCCGGCTTGAGCGCGAAGAAAACCTGAAGCTGGTGTGGTACCGCACCGCTGCCAAGCAGGCGCAGTCCAACCTTCTGCCGTATATCGTGGAAGTCGTTGCCGCCGACAAGCCGGGCATCCTGTTCCAGCTGGCCGACTTCTTCGACCGCCAGGGCATCACCATCGAGAACCTGCAGAGCACCCGTTACCAGGCCATGCAGACCGGCGCGGAAATGTTCTCTGCGCAGATCACCATTGGCGTACCCTCCAACATGCACATCGCCGCCTTGCGCGACGATTTCCTCGAGTTCTGCGACCACCTCAACCTGGACGCGATCATGGACCCGATGAAGTTCTGAAATTCGCGCGCCCATCACAGGCGCGCAGCGTTTCATGTAATTGCAATCGAACTACCCCAGGCTCCGGAAAGAATCTGATGAACATCGGCGATACCCTGGACCGAAACACCCTAGCCCTGCCACTGGCCCTGTCCGGCGGCACCACTACCAGCCTCGGCGAACTCGCCGGCCAATGGTTGGTGTTGTACTTCTACCCAAAGGACAGCACCCCCGGCTGCACCACCGAAGGCCTGGATTTCAATGCGCTGCTGCCCAAGTTCAAACGTGCAGGCGCACAGGTGTTCGGCATCTCCCGCGACTCTGTGAAGTCGCACGACAACTTCTGCGCCAAGCAGGGTTTCAAGTTCCCACTGATCAGTGACACCGATGAAGCGCTATGCACCGCCTTCGACGTGATCAAGATGAAGAACATGTACGGCAAGCAGGTGCGTGGCATCGAACGCAGCACCTTCCTGATCTCTCCTGACAGCCAGCTCGTGCAGGAATGGCGCAAGGTCAAAGTCGCCGGCCATGCCGATGCCGTGCTTGAAGCACTGAAGGCCGCTCAAACCAAGTGACCCACATCCCGTTCCAACCCATGTCATCGCCCTGCTCTGCAGGTGCGATGGCGTGACCCTGTCCCGCCACCAGGAATCGACGATGACCCGAGGCAAGCGCATCTATGTACTGGATACCAACGTGCTGATGCACGATCCGACCGCGCTGTTCAAATTCGAGGAACATGATGTCTACCTGCCCATGCAGGTGATCGAGGAGCTGGACAACGGCAAGAAGGGCACCACCGAAGCGAGCCGCAACGCCCGCCAGGTGAGCCGCTTCCTCAATGAGCTGATCGAACAAGCCGGCATTGGCAGCGTGCAGAACGGCGTGCCACTGGCGCGACCCAAGGGCCTGCAGCTGCGCGGCGCGCAGAGCGCCGGCAACCTCTACTTCCAGACCAGCCACTTCGAGGCCGGCAAGAGCTTCGGCAAGGTGATCCCGGACAACGCCATCCTCGGCGCGATCCTGGCATTGAAGGAAGAACACCCGGAAACCCCGGTGGTGTTCATCTCCAAGGACATCAACCTGCGGATCAAGGCGGCGATTGCCGGCATCGATTCGGAAGATTACGAAAACGACCGCGCGCTGGACGATTTCAGCCTGCTCTACACCGGCGCCACCGTGCTGCCGGAAGATTTCTGGAAGAAGCACAGCGAAAGCCTGCGCAGCTGGAGCGACAAGGGCCGCACAAGCTACGAAATCCAGGCCGCCGACGACGAAGACTGGCATCCAAACCAGTACGCCTACCTGGCCGGCGATGACGAAGTAGAACTCAAGGTCAGCAAGGTCGAAGGCGACGGCCGCATCACCTTGTCGGTGGTCAACGACTTCCGCCATGGCTCTCATTCGGTCTGGGGCATCACCGCGCGCAACCGCGAGCAGAACTTCGCCCTCAATGCACTGATGGACCCGGAGATCGACTTCGTCACCCTGCTCGGCACTGCTGGCACCGGCAAAACCCTGCTCGCCCTGGCCGCCGGCCTGGCGCAGACCATGGACACGCAGCGTTACCGCGAGATCATCATGACCCGCGCCACCGTCAGCGTGGGCGAGGACATCGGCTTCCTGCCCGGCACCGAAGAAGAAAAGATGACGCCGTGGATGGGCGCACTTACCGACAACCTGGAAGTACTCACCCACAACCAGGACGGCGGCGCCTGGGGCCGCGCAGCCACCAATGACCTGCTCGCCAGCCGGATCAAGATCCGCTCGATGAACTTCATGCGCGGCCGCACCTTCCTGTCGCGCTACCTGATCCTGGACGAGGCGCAGAACCTCACCCCGAAGCAGATGAAGACGTTGATCACCCGCGCCGGCCCCGGCACCAAGATCGTCTGCCTGGGCAACGTCGAGCAGATCGACACGCCCTACCTCACCGAAACCACCTCCGGCCTCACCTATGCGGTGGACCGTTTCAAGAATTGGCCGCACAGTGCACACATCACACTGCGCCGGGGCGAACGCTCGCGTCTGGCCGATTACGCTTCGGAGGTTCTGTGAAACATCTGCACACGCTGTCCCTGCTGGCTGCGGCAACACTCACCCTGGCAGCCTGCACGCCGTCGAACACGCGCCCCGGCAGCGTGCCGACGGCGGTCAAGACGGGACAGTCCTGGGTCGTCACCCGCCCCGTGGTCGCCGCGCAGGTGCTGGACACCTGCTCGCGCGACAGCCCCGCCAAACACGCCGGTGAAGTCACCGGCTACTGGGCGCCCAGCCGCGCCGATATCGACGCACTGGAAAGCCAGCTGGCACAACTGCAACCCAGCATTGCCGAGCCAGCCCTGTCCGGCCGGCAGTACGTGGGCTTCGAGTCCAGCGGCAAACGCCTGATCTACATCAACGCCTTCACCCTGCCCGACCACAGCGACATCAACCCGGCCCGCGAAGCAATCCGCGTCTGCGATGGTGGCGCGCAGTTCTGGGGTGCTGTGTACGACCCGCAGGCCGGCACGTTCTCCAGCATCGAGCGCAACGGCGCGCTGTCCAAGCCCTGATCCGGCGTCGGCATGAAGGTCCGTCTGCCCACCTGGGTCTGGATTGGCGCCATCGTGCTGTCCTGCGTGGCCGGCATCGTCAACGTTGTCGGCTTCCTGGGGTTTGAACACCAGGCCGTCAGCCACCTCACCGGCAGCACCAGCCAGCTCGGCATTGCCCTTGCGCATGCCGACTGGCGCTCGGTCGGACACCTGTGGGGTCTGCTGATTGCCTTTGCGCTGGGCGCGATGCTCAGCGGGCTGATCATCCAGGACAGCACCCTGCAACTCGGCCGCCGCTACGGCATCGCACTGGCACTGGAATCGGTCTTGTTGTTGCTGGCGATCCCGCTGTTCAAGCAACAGCAGGTCTGGGGCGCACTGGCCGCCGCGATGGCCTGCGGGTTGCAGAACGCGCTGGCCACCACCTTCAGCGGCGCGGTAGTGCGCACCACCCACCTCAGCGGCATGTTCACCGACCTCGGCATCGGCCTGGGCCATCTGCTGCGCGGCCTGCCGGTGCCGATGCACCGGCTGACCTTGAGCGGCTTGATCATTGGCGGCTTTTTGGCCGGCGGCATAGTGGGCGCATGGCTGTTCGCGCGCTGGCAATACGACGCCCTGCTTGTCCCAGCCGTACTGACCGGACTCAGCGGCCTGGGTTATGTGCTGTACCGGCAATGGGCCATGCGCAGGCAAGCCTGAGGCAGGCCAGCGGCAAACCCTGCACAATCGGCGCATGAGTCCTTCCACGCCCGTTTCCGTCCTCACCATCGCCGGCTCCGATTCCGGCGGTGGTGCCGGCATCCAAGCCGACCTCAAGGCCTTTGCCGCCCACCGCGTGCACGGCCTGTCGGCGATAGCCGCCCTCACTGCACAGCACACCCGCGGCGTTACAGCCGTGCACGTGCCACCGCTGCCATTCCTGCAGGCGCAGCTTGATGCCTGCTTCGACGATTTCGACATCCATGCGGTCAAGCTCGGGATGCTTGCCAACGCCGATGTGATCCACCTGGTTGCCGATGTCCTTGAACAGCGATGCCCTACCCATATCGTGCTCGATCCGGTAATGGTCGCCACAAGCGGTGCCAAACTGCTTGAAGACAACGCCCTGCGCGCGATGCGCGAACGCCTGCTGCCACTGGCCACCCTGCTGACACCCAACACACCCGAAGCAGAACTCCTGCTTGGCCGCAGCATCAGCAACGGCGACGAGGCCGAAGATGCGGCTGCCGCGCTGATCGAGATGGGCGCTGGTGCAGTACTACTCAAAGGCGGCCACCTACGGGAAGGCAACCGCGTCGTTGATCGTTACTTCGACGGTGTCAGCCGCGAGGACTTCAGCCACGCCAGACTGCCGGTGGATGCGCATGGTACCGGCTGCACACTGGCCTCGGCCATCGCGGCGCAACTGTGCTGCGGGCTGTCGCTGGCCAATGCCTGCGAAGCCGCCATCGATTACGTCGCGCGCTGCTTGCAGGGCGGCTATCACCCCGGCCGCAGCGAAGTGATGGTGCTCGATCACTTCGGCGCGGCGCGACCGGCATGAACGCGGACATCGCAATCCATGAGACGCAGGCGCTGCAGGTCAGCAGCACCGATGGCCACCGCTTCGAACTGCTGACCTACCTGCCCGCGCAACCCCGCGCCTGCCTGCTATGGCTGCCAGCACTTGGCGTGGCAGCGCGCCACTACCAAGCGTATGCCGAAGCACTCGCCGCCAACAACATTGCCGTGTTCCTGCACGAATGGCGCGGCAATGGCAGCAGCAACCTGCGGCCTGACCGCAACCACGACTGGGGCTACAAGGAGCTGCTACAACTTGATCTGCCTGCGGCTGAAGCCGCCGTACATGCCGCCCTGCCCGGCCTGCCGTTCCGGCTTGGCGGACACAGCCTCGGCGGCCAGCTCAGCTGCTGCTATGCCGGCATGCGCGATGCCGAGCTTGATGCGCTGTGGCTGGTCGCCAGCGGCACGCCGTGGTGGCGAAGCTTTCCTGCGCCACGCGGCTGGCTGCTGCCCTTGGCCTATCGCTTCCTGCCATGGCTTGCGCAGCGTAACGGCTCCCTGCCCGGCCGCCGCGTCGGATTCGGCGGCACCGAAGCACGCGGACTGATACGCGACTGGGCGCGCGTGGGCCTCAGCAATCACTACGCCGCACAGGGAATGCCGATCGACCTTGAAGCTGGCATGCGCCACATCAGCGCAACGACGCGGGCGGTGGTACTGGAAAGCGATTGGTTGGCGCCGATCAGCTCGATGCAGCAGTTGCTGGCCAAGCTTCCGGCGTCGACACGCAGCTTGAAAGTACTCTCATCGCGCGAACTGGGCGTGCGCGCCGACCACTTTCAGTGGATGAAATCACCACAGAACGTGGCTGCGGCATTGATTCATCCCGAAGATTAAGAAATTTTCACAAAAGCGTTGACGCAAACGTCTCAAATCCGCATAATCTCGCTCCTGGCAACGAGGCGCTCGTAGCTCAGTTGGATAGAGTACCTGGCTACGAACCAGGTGGTCGGGAGTTCGAATCTCTCCGAGCGCACCAATACTAAAAACAGCAGGCATTGCCTGCTGTTTTTTTATGCGCGTTTTTTGACGGCAATTCAAACTGCCGGAATGTTGTGCCGAGCCATGCTCGGCAGAGGCAGTCCCGGTAATGCCCCATGCCGAGCATGGCTCGGCACTACAACCCACCACGAGCCGCTCAGCGCTGCAGGAGCGCAAACACTGTAGTGCCGAGCCATGCTCGGCAGAGGTGGTACCGGTAATGCCCCATGCCGAGCACGGCTCGGCACTAAAACCCACTACGCGCCGCCCAGCGCTACAGGAGCGCAAACACTGTAGTGCCGAACCATGCGCGGCTGAGGCCGCACAGGGAAAGCGCCAGCCGAGCATGGCTCGGCACTACGGTGAAAAATTTCCAGCGATACGACTGCACTCAACAATCGCGCACCACCATCTCGGTACGACACAACATCCGCCCGCGGCCGGCTGCGAAGAGAAACTCAAAGACACCGCCAATGAAAAAACTGCGGACACAAAAAAGCCCCTTTTCAGGGGCTTTTTTGAAACTGGCGGAGTGAGAGGGATTCGAACCCTCGATAGAGCTTTTAACCCTATACTCCCTTAGCAGGGGAGCCCCTTCAGCCACTCGGGCATCACTCCGTTTCTCTTGCCCCGCTGCGTGTATTCAGTAGCGGGGCGCGAAGAATAACGTTAAACGGGGTGAAAGGTAAACCCTTATTCGGAAGTTTCTTCACTTCCCGGGGTCGCGGGCTCATCACCACGCTGGATACGCTGGAAAATCTCCTCGCGATGGACAGCAACATCCTTCGGCGCGGTGATACCGATACGTACCTGGTTGCCCTTGACGCCGAGCACGGTCACGCTGACCGAGTCGCCGATCATCAAGGTTTCGCCTACTCGGCGAGTCAGGATCAACATTGTGTAAATCTCCATGGAACCGGTGGGTTTCCCACCGGCATTGGCGCGCTTCGAGCTATGCGCCCCACGACAAAGGGGAAAAGACTCCCAATGTTACCGTCAGGGCGCAAACACCTTCAAGGTGCGCGACTTGTCACATTCAGGCCAGATGCGGCTTGACCCATGCCACGACGCCCTCAAGGGCCGCCACCAGCTTGGGACCATCCTCACCGCCACCCTGGGCCATGTCCGGACGGCCACCGCCCTTGCCGCCGATCTGGGCCGCGACGTGGGCCAACAGCTCGCCCGCCTTCACCTTACCCAGCGCAGCGCCATTGACGCCAGCAACCAGCGCCGCCTTGCCGTCCTGCACGCCTGCCAGAACGATGATGGCGTCACCCAGCTGCTGCTTCAGACGGTCGATCGCATCGCGCAGCGCCTTGGCGTCGAAGCCTTCCAAGCGCACCGCCAGCACCTTCACACCGGCCACATCCACCGCCGAGCTGCCGAGGTCCGCAGTAGCGCCAGAGGCAACCTTGGCCTTCAGGGCTTCCAGCTCGCGCTCCAGCTTCTTCTGGCGCTGACCGAGCTGGCGGATCTTGTCGACCACGTCACCGGCACTTCCGCCGAGCAGCTGCGCCGCTTCGTGCAGGCGCGCCTCTTCGTCGGCCACATAGTCCAGCGCGCCCTGCCCGGTCACCGCCTCGATACGGCGCACACCCGAGGACACACCGCCCTCGGAGGTGATCTTGAACAGGCCGATGTCACCGGTACGCGAAACGTGGGTACCGCCGCACAGCTCGGTGGAGTATTCCCCCATCTTCAGCACGCGCACGTTCTCGCCGTACTTCTCACCGAACAGCGCCATCGCACCGAAGTCCAAAGCCTCCTGCATGCCCATGTTGTGCACTTCGGCAGCGTTGTTGGCACGCACCTGCTCATTGACCTTGCGCTCGATGACCGCCAGCTCCTCAGCGCTGATCGGCTGGAAGTGCGAGAAGTCGAAGCGCAGACGATCCGGCGCCACCAGCGAGCCCTTCTGCTGCACGTGGGTGCCCAGCACTTCGCGCAGGGCGGCGTGCAACAGATGGGTAGCGGAGTGGTTGAGGATGGTGGCGCTGCGGCGCGCGGCATCGACGGCACCGGCCAGCACGTCGCCAACCTTCAGGGCGCCCTGCTCCAGCTTGCCGACATGGCCGTGGAACTGGCCAGCGAACTTCTGCGTGTCGCTCACTGCCAGCTTGACGCCATTGGCCGACAGCACGCCGGTATCACCGACCTGGCCACCGGACTCAGCGTAGAACGGGGTCTGCGCGGTGAACACGATGACCTCGTCACCGGCCTGCACGGCATCGACCGGGCGACCATCCTTGATCAGCGCGACGACCTTCAGGCCATCGGCCTGCAAGCGGTCGTAACCGAGGAACACGGTCGGGCTGAGGCTGGCAACGAGCTCAGCGGAGAGCGTCACGCCACCACCGAACTTGCCGGCCGCACGCGCGGTTTCGCGCTGGTGCTCCATCGAGGCGTCAAAGCCCGCCATGTCCACCGTCATGCCGCGTTCGCGGGCGATGTCGGCAGTCAGGTCGACCGGGAAGCCGTAGGTGTCATACAGACGGAATGCGTCGACGCCCGGGATGATGCCATCGCTGACCTTGGCCGCGACGTCATCGAAAATCTTCATGCCCGAATCGAGGGTTTCAGCGAAACGCTCTTCTTCGGCCAGCAAAGCGCGCACCACGGTGTCAGCCTGTGCAGGCAGTTCCGGATAGGCCTCGCCCATCTGCTCAATCAGGGTGGGCACCAGCTTGTTGAAGAACGGCTGGCGCACGCCCAGCATCCAGCCATGGCGCAGGGCGCGGCGGATGATGCGGCGCAGGACATAGCCCCGACCTTCGTTGGACGGCAGCACGCCATCGACGATCAGGAACGAGCACGCGCGGATGTGATCGGCGATCACACGCAGCGACTTGTTCTCCAGGTCGGCCATGCCGGTCAGCTCGGACGCCTTGCGGATCAGCGCCTGGAACAGATCGATCTCATAGTTGGTGTGCACGTGCTGCAGGATCGCCGCCAGGCGCTCCAGGCCCATGCCGGTATCCACGCACGGAGCCGGCAGCGGCTGCAGCGAGCCATCGGGCTGGCGGTCGAACTGCATGAACACCAGGTTCCAGATCTCGATGAAGCGGTCGCCGTCTTCGTCCGGCGAGCCCGGCGGGCCACCGGCGATGTGGTCGCCATGGTCATAGAAGATCTCGGTGCAGGGACCGCAGGGACCGGTATCGGCCATCTGCCAGAAGTTGTCAGATGCGAACGGCGCGCCCTTGTTGTCGCCGATGCGCACGATGCGCGATTCCGGGATGCCGATCATGTCGCGCCACAGCGCGTAGGCCTCGTCATCGGTCTGGTAAACGGTGACCAGCAGGCGGTCGGCCGGCAGCTTCCAGACCTGGGTCAGCAGTTCCCATGCCCAGGCAATGGCGTCCTTTTTGAAGTAATCACCGAAGGACCAGTTACCCAGCATTTCGAAGAAGGTGTGGTGGCGGGCGGTATAGCCGACCTGGTCCAGATCGTTGTGCTTGCCACCGGCACGCAGGCAGCGCTGGACGTCGGCCGCGCGCACATAGCTGCGTTTTTCCGCGCCAAGGAACACGTCCTTGAACTGCACCATGCCGGAATTGGTGAACAGCAGGGTCGGGTCATTGCCCGGCACCAGGGGTGCCGACGGCACGATGGTGTGGCCTTTGCCCTTGAAGAATTCGAGGAAGTCAGCGCGGATCTGGGAGGTAGTAAATTTGGCAGGTGTATTCATGGGGACTGGCGGTAAGCTGGCAAGCGGGTCCCGGCAGCCTTTGCGGGCGCGGGAATTCGGGACAACCGAAACCCGGAAAGGGTATCAGGCCCAGCCCGCCCAGTCCTGTTCAGTCCTCTGGATCGTAGCGGCTGGCCTGGCGGATGCAGTTACCGTCAAAGCCACGCCGGGCCAATAGATCCGCGGCTTTGCGCCGTTGCGCCAGATCTTCCGGGCCACTGGCACCAAAACGGCGGCACACCAGCTCGCGCGCGTTTTCAGTCCAATCGCCCTCAAACGAGGCCATGGCGGCCTCGATCTGCTCGCTGTCCAGCCCATGGGTGCCCAGCTCCGCGCGGATATGCAGCGGCCCATAGCCGCCAGCTGCGCGGTTGCGGACCAACGATTGGGCAAAACGGGTGTCGTCCTGCCAGCCATCCTCGGCCAGCCTGGCCACCGCGGCATCCACCGCTTCCGGGTCCACACCGCGTGATTTGAGCTTGCGGCCGAGCTCCTTGCGCGAATGCTCGCGCCTGACCAGCAGACCCAGTGCGCGCTGCAACGGCGTCTGCTGGCGGCCACGTTTGGTTTTGCCCTCAGGCTGATCGTCGATCTCGGTCATCAGAACACCACCGCTTGGTTCCGCCAGGCTTGGTTCCGCCAGGCTTGGCTCGGCCAAGCTCAACTCCGGCCGGCTCTATTCCGCCACGCCAGAACCCGGCAACACCCAACCCCGCCCCATCCCTGGCGCGGGGTCTTCATGGACAAAATGCCGCAGGAGCGGACGACGTCACTGACGATGCGCCGCCCGCTCCCGCGGGAAAATCACTCCTCGCCGTCTTCGTCGTCGCCTTCTTCGCGCGCCGCTTCGGTGGGCTGGAATTTCTCGCGCAGCTCGGCCTCGAGGCGAGCTGCAACCTGCGGGTTGTCACGCAGATAGCCGCGGGCGTTGTCCTTGCCCTGGCCAATGCGCTCTTCACCGTAGCTGTACCAGGCACCGGCCTTGTCAACCAGCTTGGCATCCACACCCATGTCGATCAGCTCGCCTTCGCGGGAGATGCCTTCGCCATAGAGAATTTCGGTGATGACCTGCTTGAACGGAGGCGCCAACTTGTTCTTGACGACCTTGATCTTGGTCTGGTTACCGATGATCTCGTCGCCCTTCTTGATCGCACCGATACGGCGGATGTCCAGGCGCACCGAGGCGTAGAACTTCAGCGCGTTGCCACCGGTGGTGGTTTCCGGGCTCTGGCCCGGCATCATCACGCCGATCTTCATGCGCAACTGGTTGATGAAGATGACCAGCGTATTGGAGCGCTTGATGTTGCCGGTCAGCTTGCGCAGCGCCTGGCTCATCAGGCGGGCCTGCAGGCCAGGCAGCTGATCGCCCATTTCGCCTTCGATCTCAGCACGCGGGGTCAGCGCAGCGACCGAGTCGACCACCACGATGTCGACCGAGCCCGAACGCACCAGCATGTCGGCGATTTCCAGCGCCTGCTCGCCGGTATCCGGCTGCGACAGCAGCAGGTCGTCGACATTGACGCCCAGCTTGGCGGCGTAGATCGGGTCCAGTGCGTGCTCGGCGTCGATGAACGCAGCGGTGCCACCCAGCTTCTGGCATTCGGCAATGGCCTGCAGGGTCAGCGTGGTCTTGCCCGAGGATTCCGGGCCGTAGATCTCGACCACACGGCCCTTGGGCAGGCCGCCTATGCCAAGTGCGATGTCCAGCATCAACGAGCCCGTGGGGATGATCTCGACGGGTTCGACAACGCGGTCGCCCATACGCATCACCGAGCCTTTGCCGAACTGCTTTTCGATCTGACTCAGTGCAGCAGTAAGCGCGCGCTTCTTGTTCTCGTCCATCGCGTTCGTCCTCGGGGTTGATTTCGTTGATTTCGTCATGGGGTCCACTGTAGGGGAGTCGTATCGCACAGGCTGAGACTGCAGCCGAGACGACAAAATTATTGGGCCGACAAGGATACCGACAGCAGCCCAAACACCCGCCCTACGTAAGGGAAACAGACAGTTACGGCTGCGAAATGCGCAGATCCGGGTTCGGCAGGATGCAAATCCGCGAGCCTCGAATCTGTACGTGTCAGCGGTTTGGCCTCAGCAGGCCGCAATACAGCCCCTCGATGGAGAAATCCTGGTCGGGCAGGACTTCGATCGGCGCGTAGTCGGGGTTGCGTGGCAGCAGGCGGATCCGGTCCTTGGCGATCTTCAGCAGCTTGACCGTGATTTCATCATCGATACGCGCTACCACGATCTGCCCAGAGGTCGCATCGCGGGTGCGGTGTACCCCGATCAGATCGCCATTGAAAATGCCTTCGTCGATCATCGAATCGCCCTGCACTTTCAGCAGGTAATCCGGTGCCGGCGAGAAGAACACCTTGTCCAGCACCACGTAGTCATCCGAGCCGATGTCGGCGCCAATCGGCAGACCAGCAGCAACCCGGCCGAGGATCGGCAGGCGCAGCACATCGTCGTTGGCAGCCTGCGCCGGCAGCTGCGACTCCTGCTCCGCATCGCCCTCGCCATCCTGGCGTACCAGGCGGATGCCACGTGCACGGCCGGGGACGCGCTCGATGGCGCCGGCCGCCTCCAGTGCATCCAGGTGGTATTGGGCCGAACGCACACCCTTGAAACCAAAGGCGCGGGCGATCTCGGTCTGCGATGGCGGCATTCCCTCGGCCTCGATGCGCTCAGCGATCAAGTCGAGGATGGCCTGCTGGGTGTCGGTGAGGTTCATGGTTAGTAGTATTACTACTAACAAAAAGATCTGCAAGCCCCTCGGCGAAGATCAGTGATGGCGCCCACTGCGCAGGATCGAAAACAGGATCCACACCCCGCAGATGCCGGCGCCAACGAAGCCGCACAGCCCCAGCGCGAGGAACCAGCGGCTGGAAAGGCCGCCCACGCTGTGCATCACGATCGAGGAACCAATGATCAGCGCGGCGGTAATGACGCCGACCACCAACCGGTTGGCGGCCCGATTGACCTGGTCACCGAAGCCCTGCAAGGCGGTAGTTTCCACCCGCAGCTTCAACTGCCCGCGCCGCGCCGCCTGCACCAGCCGACGCAGATCACGCGGCAATTCCCCGGCGAAATCCAGCATTCCCAACAGACTGCGGCGGCCGCGCTTGAGCAGCGCCTTGGGCGCATAACGCTGCAGCACCACCTGCTCCAGGAACGGACGCGCGGCACTGGCCATGTCGAAGTCGGGGTCCAGCTGCCGGCCCATGCCTTCCAGAGTGAGGAAGGCCTTGATCATCAATGCCAGGTCGGCCGGCAAGGTCAGGCTGTAGCTGCGCAGCAACTGGGTGATGTCGCCCAGCATCAGGCCGATGCGCAGGTCTTTCAGCGGCACACCACGGTATTGATCGACGAATTGGCTGATGTCCTGTTGCAGGCGACCTTCGTCGACCTCCACGCCTCCGGCCCAGTCCAGCAACACATCGGCGACGGCTTGCGGCTCCTGCTCGACCAAGCCGTGCAGCAGCTGCGCGACCTGGAAGCGACGCGACTCGGACAGCGCACCGACCATACCGAAATCGATAACGCCGATACGCCCATCGCGCATGTAGAAAATGTTGCCGGGGTGTGGATCGGCATGGAAATAGCCGTCTTCCAGCACCATTTTCAGCACGATCTCCGCACCGCGACGGGCCAGCGCTGCGCGGTCCAGGCCAGCGTCGTCGACTGCTTCCAACTTGCGCCCAGGGATGCCATCAACGAAGTCCTGCACGTTGAGGCTTTCGCAGGTCCACTGCCAATGCACGGCTGGAATCAGGATGTCGTCGCGACCATCGAAGTTACGCGCGATGCGCTCGGAATTGCGGCACTCGGCGGCGAAATCCATCTCGCTGCGCAGCGACACGGTGAATTGCTGCACCACTTCCGCTGGCCGATAGCGGCGCAGGTCCGGCAGGCGCGCCTCGACGATTTCAGCCAGCCGCGCCAGCAGGCGAAGGTCTGCTTCAACCACATCGCGGATGCCAGGCCTGCGTATTTTCAGCACCACTTCGCGGCCATCATGCAGACGCGCGCGATGTGCCTGCGCCAACGAGGCGGCGGCCATCGGGGTTTCATCAAGGAAGGCGAATACCTGCGCTGGCGGCGCGCCAAGATCGGTCTCCAGCTGCTCGCGGATGGCGGCATAAGGCAATGCAGGCACCGCGTTCTGCAGTTCGGACAGCTCGGCGATCCACTCCGGCGGCAACAGGTCCACGCGCGTGGCCAGCACCTGCCCAAGCTTGACGAAGGTTGGCCCCAATTCCTGCATCGCGCTGCGTACGCGAACCGGCGCGGTCATCCGCAACATCTGCTGGCTGTCATTCCAGCGCACCAGCCGGCCTGCGCGCTCAAGCACCGACGCCAACCCGGTCCGGCGCACCACGTCGCCGAAACCATAGCGGATCAGAACCGCTGCTATTTCCTGCAATCGGCCCAGATCACGGACCGTGCCCAGTGTTTCCCACATCGCGACTTATCCCGGTTGCTGGCCGGGCCAGCATGTCATAGATGCTCGTCGATGCCGCGCAATGCAGCGTCCACGGTTTGCCGGCGTACGGCATCGCGGTCGCCATCGAACTGGAACAGCTGCGCCCGCGCATAGCCGCCGCGCCGCTTCCAGCCGATCCAGACGCTGCCGACCGGCTTGTCCGGGCTGCCGCCGCCGGGGCCGGCAATGCCGGTCACCGCCACGGCGATGCCCGCGCCGGAATTGATCAGTGCACCGGCAACCATTTCCAGCACGGTCTCGCGGCTGACCGCACCGAACTGCTCCAAGGTCTGCGCGCGGACGCCGAGCAGTCGCTGTTTGGCTTCGTAGCTGTAGACCACCATGCCGCAGTCGAAGAAGGCAGAGGAACCGGCGATATCGGTCATGCTCTTGGCGATCCAGCCGCCGCTGCAGCTTTCCGCGGTTACCAGCTGCAGCGAGGACTGCTGCAAGCGTTCGCCGAGCGCGGCGGCCAGGGCATTGAGATCGGCATCGGTTGGATTGGACATTGCGGCAAAGGGGGCTGGAAGGAGAACCTTTACGTTTTACCGCAGATGACGCCCGCATGGGAGTTGTAGGAGCGGCGTTAGCCGCGAAACCGACACATCATAAGATTGCACGGGTGCTACCAGCTTCGGGAACCCTTGCTTCGCGGCTTACGCCGCTCCTACAAAACAAAACAGCCGGCACGAGGCCGGCTGTCTCTTCCCGCCCGGAATCACCATTCGGGCAATTTTTCCGGCAGCAGCGGTCGGATCACCGCGCCATCCTCGCTCGCCGCCAGCTTTTCGGCTTCGGCAATCGGGATATCGACCTCGATCAACCAGCCCTCTTCATCGGCCTGCTCGCTGCGGATGACTTCCAACTGGTGCAGGCGCGCGCGCAGGCGGCCAGCACTTGGCGGCAGGCGAACCTGGCCGGTGACATGCTGCAGGCCCAAGCGCTTGCCCAGCACCGATTGCAGCAGTTCCAGCCCACGGCCATCGCGTGCGGAAACCCAGACACGCTCACGGCGCGATTCGTCCGGAACGCCATCCTGTGCGTCGTGACGGACTTCGGCACCTTCGATGCGATCGATCTTGTTGAACACCAGTAGCTGCGGCAGATCGCCCGCGCCTACTGCTTCCAACACTTCGTCGACCTGGGCAATGCGCTCTTCGCGCAGCGGATCGGCGGCATCGACCAGATGCAGCAGGAAATCCGCTTCGCGCGCTTCGGAGAGCGTGGAACGGAACGCCGCTACCAGGTCATGCGGCAGGTTGCGCACGAAGCCGACCGTGTCAGCCAGCATCGCGTTGCCGCCCGGCAGGTTGATGCGTCGAACGGTGGGGTCCAGCGTCGCAAACAACAGATCGGCCGCATAGGCACCGGCGCCGGTCAGCGCATTGAACAGCGTGGACTTGCCGGCATTGGTATAGCCAACCAGCGCGATACGCGGCATTTCGCTGCGCACGCGCGCGCGGCGCATCTGGGTGCGCTGCACCTCGACCTTTTCCAGCCGCTTCTGCAGCTGTTCCACCCGCTTCTGCAGCAGGCGGCGGTCGGTTTCCAGCTGGGTTTCACCCGGGCCGCGCAGGCCGATGGAACCACCGCGCTGACGCTCAAGGTGGGTCCAGCCGCGGACCAGACGCGTGGCCATATGCCGCAACTGAGCCAGCTCAACCTGCAGCTTGCCTTCGTGGCTGTGCGCACGCTGGGCAAAGATATCCAGAATCAGACCGGTACGATCAATCACCCGGCGCTCCAGGTAGCGCTCAAGGTTGCGCTCCTGTACCGGGCTGAGTTGATGGTTGACCAGCACCAGATCGGCACCGGTCGCGTCGGCGGCAGCCTTCACTTCTTCCAGCTTGCCACTGCCGATCAGGGTGGAAGGATTGGGCCTGTCCATGCGCGCACTGATGGTCGCGGCAATGCTTGCCCCGGCCGAGCGCGCCAGATCGGTGAACTCCTCCACTACATCTTCTTCCAGCCGGCCAACATGCGGCTGGATCAACAGCGCATGTTCGCCCTTTTTAGAGCGGTCAAACATGCGCCGCCACCTGCTTATTCGTTGTCGTTGTCAATTTCGTCATCAGCTGCCTGACTTCCATCACCCGATTGCACATAGCCACCACCCGGCCCCACGCGCACGTTGCGCGCCGGCACCACGGTGGAAATGGCGTGCTTGTAGACCATCTGGCTGACGGTATTGCGCAGGAGCACCACGAACTGGTCAAACGACTCAATCGTGCCCTGCAATTTGATGCCATTTACCAGGTAGACCGAAACCGGCACGCGCTCACGGCGCAACGCATTCAGAAACGGATCCTGCAAAGACTGCCCCTTGGACATCGTCTACTCCTCGTTATTGTTTTTATGGACCGGACTGATGGCGGCGTCCCCTGCCCGTCCGGAACCTGATGGTACACCGCCCGGCGGGCGCTCAGCCTTGCAGAAAGCGGGAAACCGCGTTCTGCACACCAGACATGTCCCGAACCGGGTCGAACCAGCGTGCATCCAGCTCGCTGCGCAGCCAGGTGATCTGCCGCTTGGCCAGCTGACGGGTGGCAAAAACACCCTTGTCACGGAATTCGGTGGCAGTGCCCTGCCCATCGAGGAACTGCCAGGCCTGGCGATACCCCACCGCCCGCACCGCGGGCAGGTCCAGAGGCGCTGGTACCGCCGCCATCTGTGGCAACGCCCGCAGCGCCCGCACTTCATCCAGGAAGCCACGCTCCAGCATCAGGTCGAAACGGCGCTCGATGCGCTGATGCAGCACCGCGCGATCGGCCGGGGCCAACACCAGTTTCAGCACTCGCGCTGGCAAGCGCGCGATCCCGGGCAAGCCGTGCCAGTAGCTGATAGGTTTGCCGGTCAGGCGGTAAACCTCCAGCGCCCGCTGGATACGCTGCGGGTCGGTGGCATGGATGCGTGCTGCGGCAACCGGATCGAGCTCCGCCAGCTGTGCATGCAGCGCCGGCCAGCCACAAACTTCAGCCTCGGCAGCAATAAGCGCGCGCATCGCCGGGTCGGCCTCCGGCATTGGCGACAGCCCCTGTAGCAAGGCGCGGAAGTACAGACCGGTACCGCCGGCCAGAATCGGCAATTTGCCGCGCGCAACGATGTCGTGCACCGCCGCCGTTGCGTCAGCGGAAAACTCGGCGGCCGAATAGGTCTGCCAGGGGTCGCGCAGATCCAGCAGGTGATGGCGGATGCCGTCCTGCTCGGCCGCGTCAGGCTTGGCCGCACCAATCTCCAGGCCGCGGTAGACCAACGCCGAATCGACGCTGACGATCTCACCGTCATAGGCCTTGGCCAAGGCGATGGCCGCGGCGGTCTTGCCCGAGGCGGTCGGCCCCATCAGGGCGATGGCCAGGGGGCGTTGATCGACGCCCATCAATCCTCGTCCGGCCAGCGCGGCATGGCCGGCTTGGCGGCGCGCGGCGCTGGCACTGCGTCGAACGCAGCCAGCACCTTGAGCGCATCCACCGTCGCGGCCACATCGTGTACGCGCACCATCATCGCGCCTTTCTGTACCGCCAGCAGATGCGCGGCCAGCGAACCGGCCAGCCGCTCGGCAGCCACAGCCCTGCCGGTGACATCACCAATGCAACGCTTGCGCGAGAAGCCCGCCAGCACCGGCGCGCCCAGATCGTTCAACCGATCCTGCGCGGCCAGCAAGGCGAAGTTCTGCGCGGTGTCCTTGTTGAAGCCGTAGCCGGGGTCCAGCAGCAGCCGCTTGCGACCGATGCCAGCCATCTCGGCGGAGAAAATCCGCTCGGCGAGGAAGCGCTGCACATCACCCGCGATATCGACGTAGGCGTGGGCGACGCCTGCATCGTAGGGGCCGCCGACCGCATGCATCAGCACCACCGCCGCCTTCGACGCAGCAACTACTTCCAGCGCGCCGGGCTGCTGCAGCGCCTGCACGTCGTTGATCATGTGCGCGCCAGCTGCCAGCGCAGCACGCATAACCTCCGGCTTGAAGGTATCCACGCTTAGCGGCACTGCTACCTGCGGGAGCAAGGCTTCGATTACCGGAACGACACGGTCGATCTCCTCCTGCACCGAGACCGGGCTTGCGCCGGGACGGGTGGATTCGCCGCCGATATCGAGCACGTCGGCCCCCTGATCGACCAGCACCAGGGCATGCGCGACGGCAGCGGCGGTATAGGCATGCTGGCCACCATCGGAAAACGAATCCGGAGTGACATTGACGATACCCATCACCTGCGGCCGATCCAGCCGCAGCGCACGATCGCCACATTCCAGGGTCGGGAAAACATCAAACATGCGTGCTCCGGCGGACTGCAACAGCGCCTAGTTTAAGCCGCCACGGGCTGGGCTCAAACGCCAGCAGATCACCCCCGGGCGCCGTCAGTGACTCGTCTTCGACGACTGCGCGGCCACTGGACCAATCATCGGTCCTTGTTGCGGGCGCGGATTCGGCTGCCGATCAGGCTCAGGATCACGCCCAGCACCACACCGATGAAGATGCCGGCCAGGAAGTTGTTCGTCTTCACGCCGAAGCCAACACCGGCCACGGTGGCGATGATCATCTCCGGCACGTTCGCGGAGGGTGCCTTGGGCGGCGGCGGAGCATCATTCATGGGGCGGAACCTGAGAAAACCAAAGTGACGTCATTGTCGCCCAGCACATGGTTTGGCGCATAAAAAAACGGGCCGGAAAACCGGCCCGTTCCTGTTGCATCGACGCTACTGGCTCAGTGCTGGCCGGCAGGGTCGGTGATCGGCGTCACCGGCCGCGGGGCGTCGCCACCCTTGCCATCGTCCGCGCGGTCATTGTTACCGCCCTTGTCCACCCAACCCGCAGGCGGCGACGGCTTGCGGCCTTCCATGATCGCCTTGACCTGGTCGGCGTCGATGGTTTCCCAGTCCAGCAGCGCAGCAGTCATCGCTTCGACGATGTCGCGCTTCTCGCCCAGGATCCGGTAGGCAACGTTGTATTGCTCGTCGAGGATGCGACGGATCTCCGCGTCCACCTTCTGCTGGGTGGCCTCGGAAATGGTCTTGCTGTGCATGCCATAGCCGCCTTCTTCATCGGCGTAGACCATGATGCCCAGCACATCGGACATGCCGTACTTGGTGACCATGCCACGGGCCAGCTTGGTAGCGCGCTCGAAGTCGTTGGAGGCACCGGTCGACATCTCGCCGACGAAGATCTCCTCGGCGATACGGCCACCGAACAGGATCGCCAGCTCTTCCAGCATGCGCTCCTTGTACTTGCTGATGTGGTCGTGCTCCGGCAGCTGCCAGGTCAGGCCGAGGGCCCAACCGCGCGGCATGATGGTGACCTTGTGCACCGGGTCGGCCTTGGGCAGCGACATGGCGACAACGGCGTGGCCGGACTCGTGATAAGCGGTATTACGACGCTCTTCCTCACGCATGACCATGCTGCGGCGCTCAGGACCCATATAGATCTTGTCCTTGGCGTCCTCGAAGTCCTTCATGTCGACTTCCTGCTTGTTGCGACGAGCCGCAAACAGGGCGCCTTCATTGATCAGGTTGGCCAGATCGGCACCGGAGAAACCCGGGGTACCGCGTGCCAGCACTTCCGGACGCACGTCATCGGCGGCCGGCACCTTGCGCAGGTGCACGCGCAGGATCTGCTCGCGGCCCTTGATGTCCGGCAAGCCGACCATGACCTGGCGGTCGAAACGGCCCGGACGCAACAGCGCCTTGTCCAGCACGTCAGGACGGTTGGTGGCAGCGATCACGATCACGCCTTCGCCGCCTTCAAAGCCGTCCATCTCAACCAGCATCTGGTTCAGGGTCTGCTCGCGCTCATCGTGGCCACCGCCGGTGCCCGAGCCGCGGTGACGGCCGACGGCATCGATTTCGTCGATGAAGATGATGCACGGCGCGTGCTTCTTGGCCTGCTCGAACATGTCGCGCACGCGGCTGGCGCCGACGCCGACGAACATCTCGACGAAGTCCGAACCGGAGATCGCGAAGAACGGGACCTTGGCCTCGCCCGCAATGGCACGGGCCAGCAGAGTTTTACCGGTACCCGGCGGACCCACCATCAGCACGCCACGCGGGATCTTGCCGCCGAGCTTGGTGAACCTGGACGGGTCACGCAGGAACTCGACCAGTTCGCCGACTTCCTCCTTGGCTTCGTCACAACCGGCAACGTCAGCAAAAGTGACCTTGATCTGGTCTTCGCCCTGCAGCTTGGCGCGGGATTTACCGAAGGACATCGCGCCCTTGGCACCGCCGCCACCGCCCTGCATCTGGCGCATCATGAAGATCCAGAAGCCGATCAGCAGCAGTATCGGCAGGAACTGCAGCACGATGCCCCAGAAACTCGGGCCAGCCGGTTCCTGGCGGGCAACTTCAACGTTCTTGGAATACAGCTGATCCAGCAGCTTCGGGTCGGCCGGTGCGTACAGCGCACCGTCGGAGCCGTCAGCGCGCTTGAAGCGCAGGTGATTGGTGGTCAGCGTGGTCTTGTCGGTGTATTCGACCGACTTGATCCGGCCAGCGTCCACTTCCTGCAGGAACTGCGTGTAATTGCGTGCATCGCCAGCGGCGGCTGCCCCACTGCGCGGGGCAAAACTCTGGAACACCACCATCAGCACGACGGCGACAACCACCCATAACAGGAGGTTCTTGGTCAGGTCGTTCATCCTCATCGGCTCCGGTGTCCCTCTAGATACTAAATGCTGAAAAGTCGTATGGCTGAGCTTACTTTATCTGGGTACGCTTGCCCTGCCCCAAGGCATAAACCTCGGATGAACGCTTGCGTGAAGCGTCCGGTTTGCGAATGGCGACCTTGTCATAACGACGGCGCATTTCACGCACGTAGTCATCAAAGCCGACGCCCTGGAACAACTTGATCAGGAACGCCCCGCCCGGCTTGAGATGGTTATCGGCAAAATCCATCGCCAACTCCGCCAGGTGCATCATCCGCGGCTGGTCAACCGCATCCATACCACTCTTATTGGGGGCCATATCCGACAGCACAAGGTCTACCGGCTGGTCGCCAACCATGGCTTCGAACTGCGATAGGACCGTTTCTTCCCTGAAGTCCCCGTGAAGGAACTCCACGCCAGCCAAAGGCGGCATCTCCAGGATATCCAGCGCCAAGACACGGCCGGTGTCGCCCATCTGCCTGCGCACCTGCTGCGACCAGCCACCCGGCGCGGCGCCCAGATCGACCACCACCATATGCGGCTTCAGCAGGCGGTCACGCTCCAGCAGCTCCTCCAGTTTGTAGGCCGCGCGCGAGCGCATGCCCTCCTTCTGGGCCTTTTTCACAAAAGGATCGGAGAAGTGTTCTTTCAGCCAGCGCTGGCTACTTTTGCTACGGGAAGGCATTGGCAATGGGGCTCACAGGGGTGGTCATGATACCCTGAACCCCCTTGATTACCTGTAGTCCTGCATGTCCATCGTCCTGACCTCGGCCCAGAACCGATTCCTGCGCGGCATCGCGCACGACCTGAAAGCACTGCTGCAGATCGGTGGCAAAGGGGTCACTCCGGCCTTTTTGGCCGAGCTGGAAGAGGTGCTGGAGCGCCACGAACTGGTCAAGGTGAAGGTAGCTGCAGAAGACCGTGAAGCCCGTGACGCGCTGATCGACGAACTGATCCAGGCCAGCGGTGCCGCCCTGGTCCAGCGCATCGGCCACGTCGCCGTGCTGTACCGCCCGGCCAAGGAAAAGCGCCAGATCGTGCTGCCGCGCGGCTGATAGCCGAGGAACACCCATGCAGTTCAGTCGCGAACTTCCCGATTACATCTATTCACTGCGCTCGGCCGATGGCCACCATGCGCAGGTAAACGACCGCGCACTGAGCCGCAGTTTCATCCTGGCACCGAACAGCTTGATTGAAGACTGGCCGGTTGCCTCGGTGGCCGAGTTGCGTGCCGAAGATCTGGACGCAGCACTGGAACTGAATCCGGCACTGGTGATCCTTGGCACGGGTGAAAAGCAGATTTTCCCGCCCGCGGCGATCATGGCGGCCTGCCTGACCCGCGGCATCGGCATCGAGGTGATGAACAACGCCTCGGCCGCACGCACCTACAACGTGCTGGCCGGCGAGAACCGCCGCGTGGTGATGGCCATCATCCTGGAAAGCGCCCCGTAGCGCGCAGCCATGCTGCGTCGGGGCATTTTTGCAGGAGCGGCGTAAGCCGCGAAGCTGACGGTTTAGCAGCCCGCAGACATGCCGGCAATCCCAACGACACCTGACCCGCAGTCCGTGCCAGCAAAGCTGGATGCCGCACTGTAGTGCCGAGCCATGCTCGGCAGGGGCCTTGCTGCCAAGGCATCAGCTAGTTCATCAGCCTCGCGGCTTACGCCGCTCCCACAAGTGCGGTGCGCATTGACGCATCACCGGGAAAGCCGTTGCCGAGCATGGCCCAGCACTACAGGTAAAGCTGCAACGCCGGAAACGCCGGCCGAATCTCCTGCCAGACCTGCAGATATCGAAAACCCGGTGATACCGGATTCTTCATGTCGCTATCTAACGAGTCAGCGGCTCTCCCTTCAGCCAACACACCAGCAGCATCGACAGTGCCACGCAAGCATGAAAACCGGCGAACGCGACCGGCTTGATCGTTGGCGGAAACAGCAGAAAAGCCGCCGGCAACAGCACCGCCACCAGCGCATATACAACCCAGCCCTGCCAAGCCAGCGGCCAACTCCAACCCTGCCTGTGACTTGCGGCCTGGAACCAGTACTTCGGCTTCTGCATCCCCCCTCCTTCTCAAACCGTGGATGCCGTCGCGACACCCCGGCAATCCTGTCACCACCACGATTCGTGGGCGCAACATATCTGCTGCAGGTCCCGCCCAATGATCAGGGCGGGACCGCGAACACTCAGCGGTTCGGCAGGTAAACCAGCGGATCTACCGGCTTGCCGTTGTAGCGGATCTCGAAGTGCAGCATGTCGCGTGAGGTGCCGGTGCGGCCCATCTCGGCAATCTGGTCGCCCGCTTTGACGCTCTGACCTTCGTTGACCAGGCGCTTGCGGTTATGACCGTAGGCCGACAGCCATTGGTCGTTGTGCTTGATGATGATCAGCTCACCATAACCAACCAGGCCGGCGCCGGAGTACACCACCACGCCTGGGCCCGCGGCACGTACCGCCTGACCACTGCTGCCGGCGATGTCCACGCCCTGCTTGGTCGCCTCACCAGCCACGAAACGGCCGACCAGCGCACCCTCTGCCGGCCAACGCCAGGCAATGCCGCTGTTGACCGGCGTAGGTGTCGCTGCCGGCGGCGGGGTCGCCGGGCGCGTAGCCGTCGTCGTTGAACCACTGCTTGCCGGCGGCCGGCTGGCCGTCGCGCCACCCGGATACAGACGCAGCGCCTGCCCCGGGTAGATGGTGTACGGCTCGGACAGGCCATTCCAGGCTGCGAGATCACGCGGCGTGATGTTGTTGATCCGGGCGATGCCGAACAACGTGTCGCCACGGCGAACGATTGCGGTCTGCCCGGGCTTGGCCACCGAGGTGCGCGGCGTGGTCGAGGTGGATGAACCCGAGCTGCCGCCCGAGGGTTTCACCACCGTGGCGGTACCACACGCCGCCAACGAGACCACCGCCAGAACGGCCAGCGTCCTGCCCAAGCCCTTGCCCAACATCAATGCATTCATGCGAATTTAGCCCTCCAGACCAGCCACGCCACCAGGCCCACCACCAATGCGGTGGCAATCCAGCCCAACGGCTCAATCCAGCGCCGCAACCGCTCAGCCGCCTGTGCGCCACCGAAGCGGATTACCGCCGCCAACAAATAAACCCGCTTGCCGCGCCCGACCAGCATGCTCAACACATACTGAGGCATCGGCACGCCGACGATACCCGAGGCCCATGTGAAGACCTTCATCGGGATGGGCATGAAGCCGCCCAGCACCAGGAAGGTGAACACTGCCCACGGCGACTCCGCCATCTTGGCCTGCAAGGTAGCGATGCCGCCTTCAATCGCCGGCAGCATGCCCATTGCCTCGAACAGCGGCTTGAGCACCTCGAAGGCGTAATGGCCCAGCGCGTAACCCACCATCGCGCCGACCATGGAGCCAGCCAGGCTCAGGGTCGCGAAACGCCAGCCCTTGCGCGGCTGTGCCACGCACATCGGCATCAGCATCACTTCCGGCATCACCGGGAAGATGATGGCTTCGATGAAACTCAGCACGGTCAAATAGGTGGGCGCACGCTCATTGGCAGCCCAGACCATGGCGCGGTCGTACAACGGCCCGAAAATCTTCATTCAGTGAGTAGTCCTGTTCTCAGTCCAGCATGCCCGGCAACAACGGCACGAAGCTCACCGGCGCCAGCTCTTCCTGGGTAATGGTGCCATCGGCCTGTCGGGTCAGTTGCAACAGCACCTGTCCGCCGGGCCCGCCAACCGGCGCGACCAGTCGGCCACCGACGGCCAACTGATCGATCAATGCCTCCACCAGCGCCGGCGCGGCGGCCGTCACCACGATGGCGTCATATGGGCCGTGCTCGGGCCAGCCGATGCGGCCGTCGTCATGCTTGGTGCGGATGTTCATGCCCAGGTGGCGGAAGCGCTTGCGCGCCTGTCGCAGCAGGTCGCCGATGCGTTCGACGGTAAACACCTCTAGACCCAGCGCGCCAAGGATGGCGGCCTGGTAACCCGAGCCGGTGCCGACTTCCAACACTTTCTTGGGCGCGACAGCCAGCACCACCTCGGTCATCCGCGCCACGACCCAGGGCTGGGAGATGGTCTGGCCATGGCCGATGGGCAACGCGGTGTCTTCGTAGGCGCGGGATGCCAGCGCCTCGTCGATGAACAGATGCCGCGGCACTACGCGTACGGCGTTGAGCGTGGCCTCGTCGGCAATACCCACTTCGCGCAGGCGATCCACCAGACGGTCGCGCACCCGCTGCGAGGTCATGCCGATACCCACAGCCTCCGGCTGCAGGCGCATGCGCGGCGTCATTCAGGCTTCCCCAGGGTTTCGGTCAACCCACCTACCCAGCTGGCAACCTTTTCCAGGGCCGAATAGCGGGTCAGGTCGACCTGGATCGGGGTGATCGAAATATGCCCGGTACGCACCGCGTGGAAGTCGGTGCCGGGACCGGCGTCCTGCTCACTGCCGGCCGGGCCGATCCAGTACACGGTATTGCCGCGCGGATCAGTCGCCGGAACACAGGCTTCGGCGCGATGGCGGTTGCCAAGCCGGGTGACCTCGAAGCCGCGGACCTCGTCCCAGGGCAGGTCCGGCACGTTGACGTTGAGGATGGTGTCGGCTGGCAATGGATCAGCGATGAGCCTGGACACGATCTCCACCGCGGCGCGTGCTGCGGTAACGAAGTTCTTGGCTTCATGCTTGTGCGTGACCAGCGACACCGCCACCGAGGGCAGGCCGAGGTGGCGCCCTTCCATCGCCGCCGATACCGTGCCCGAATAGATCACGTCATCGCCGAGGTTGGCGGCATTGTTGATGCCCGACACCACGATGTCCGGCTCGAATTCGAGCATGCCGGTCAGCGCCAGATGCACGCAGTCGGTCGGCGTACCCGCCACCGCACAGGTGTAGTGGTCAATGCGGCGCAGACGCACCGGTTGATCCAGCGTGAGTGAGTTGGAAGCACCCGACCGGTCACGATCCGGCGCCACCACGGTGACTTCGTGTCCGGCGTTGCGAAGCTCCTCGGCCAACATCTTGATGCCGGGGGCGTCCACACCATCGTCATTTGATACAAGTACGCGCATTAAAGGCCTGGGTTACTGGATCAACACGCGACGCTCCCACTCGGCGCCGCAATCGCCGGAACGTCCGGTTAGTACATCACCGTGACGGACCGACCTGAGCGGCCATGATACCGGAATGCGCCGCGGCACTTTCCACCTCCGCGGGGCTTGCCTGCGACTGTGCGCACGTTACGCTGTACAAATGTCGCACCCAGATGAAGAAGATGACGCCGCACTGTTCCGCTCGGCCATTGGCGAAGTAACGCCGATGCGCCCCGTGGAGGCAGCGCCTATAGGCAAGCCACGCCCCAAACCGCGCGCGCGCATGGCAGAACAGGATGAATCCGAGGCCTTGGGCGAATTCGCCCGTCTGTTACGCTCCAGCAAGCCACTGGAAGCCGGCGACAGCGCCAGCTACCGGCGCGACAACCTGCCGCCGCAGATGTTCCAGCGGCTCAAGCGTGGCCAGTATTCAGTACAGGACGAACTGGACCTGCACGGCGCCACCGCCGCCCAGGCCGAGAACCTGCTGCGCCAGTTCCTGCTGGAGGCACGCGCGCATGAACACGGCTGCGTTCGCATCATCCACGGCAAGGGCCTGCAATCAGATGGCGGTGCGCCGGTGCTGAAGAACCTGGTCGACCGCATGCTGCGCCAGCGCAATGACGTACTGGCATTTCATTCTGCGCCGCCCACCCAGGGCGGTACCGGCGCGGTTCTGGTGTTGTTGGCCAATCGCTGAGCGAGCTGACCAGCCGCCCACCCAGTCAACATGACCCACTTGAACGAGGCTACGCATCGCATCCGTTTTTGTAGCCCGGGTAAGCGCAGCGCACCCGGGTTACAGCTTGGCCAACCACTTACTCGACGGCGTTTTCTTCGCTCGACGCTTCGGCTTCGACTGCCAGGCTCCCCGCAATTTCATTGCGACTGGCGTCGGTCACTTCACCCAGTTCATGCAGTACCGCGGTGGCATAACAACCCGGCGGCAACGCGAACGACACTTCGAGAACGTCATCGGCCAGCCACTGGTGCTGCATCAGCGACGGCTTGAGCCGCAGCGAGCGACGCTCCTGCTTGAGGCCGGCCTGTTCCAGTCCGGCACGCAGCGCCAAGGCCTGCTCATCACCCAGCGCCTGATCTTCCAGCGCCCGTGCGGCATCGGTCGCGCGCAGCTCACCAACGCCCCACAACGGCGCGCTGGGGTGGATATCGAAACGCGCCAAGCGCTCGGCCAGCACCTCGCTCATCGGCTCAGGGCCGAACACCGAACGGCTGCCGTCCAGCATCCACACCTCGCCTTCCAGCGCCGTGTCCCAGTTGCTCGCCTCAACGCGCGCAGCGAGCACACGGTTGAACAAGGCCGAACGGGCAGCGGATAGCAGCATCGAACGCTGATCCTTGCGCACCCGGCGGCCGGCAAACATCTGCAATGCTGCCGGCACGTTGCCGCCATCACGGCCAAAGCGCTGTTCGCCAAACCAGTTGGGCAGGCCGCGCGCCGCAACGATCTGCAAGCGTTCTTCGATTGCCCCCTTGTCGCCTTGCACGCCACGCAGCACCAGCTTGAAGCGGTTGCCCGCCAATGCGCCGCGCTGCAGCTTGCGGTTGTGCCAGGTCGAAGCGAGCACATGCAACTCATCCGACTCCAGCAGCGCCAGATCCGGCGCCACGCGCTTGGGCAGGTGCACGCTGAAGCGCTGCGTGGTCACCGCATGCCGATCTTTCTGCCCGGCATAGCTGACGCCCATTTCCGGCACGCCCGCCCATTGCGCCAACTGCTTGGCAATGGCCACGGTATTGGCGCCGCGCTTGCGGATGTCGAGCAGCAGGTGCTCGCCCTCGCCGGTCGCTTCGAACGCGGGAATTTCATCAACCTGGAAGTCTTCCGGCACGCTGCGGATCGCCGCAGTCAGCACCGGTTCGCCAAAGGCCAACGGCAGCGCGATCATGCGGCCACCAACAAGGCCACGGCCTGCGCGGCAATGCCTTCTTCGCGACCGGTGAAGCCCAGCTTTTCGCTGGTCGTGGCCTTGATACTGACCCGATCCAGATCGATCTGCAGCAGCTGCGCCACCTTCTCGCGCATCGCCAACGCATGCGGGCCCACCTTGGGCCGCTCGCAGATCACGGTGATGTCCACATTGCCAACCTGCCAACCGCGCTCACGCAGCAGTTCATTGCAATGGCTGACGAAGCGACTGCTGTCCGCGCCCTTCCAGCGGTCATCCGAGGGCGGGAAATGCACGCCGATGTCACCCAGCGCCAGCGCACCAAGCATGGCGTCGCACAGCGCATGCAGGGCCACATCGCCATCGCTGTGCGCGAGCACGCCACGGCTGTGCGGCACGCGCACGCCGGCCAGCATGATGTGGTCGCCCTCACCGAAGGCATGCACGTCATAGCCTTGGCCGATACGGATGGGAGGGAAGGAAACGGAAGAGTTCATGGCATTACTTCTAGACAGAGCCGACGCCAACGCACCGGCAAGGGATCAGCTGCCGCGCCGCGACAGCTCGAATTCGAACCGGGCCAGATCGGCCGGGGTGGTGACCTTGAAATTGCTTTCGGCGCCTTCGACCAGCAACGGGCGCACGCCCTGCCGCTCCATTGCCATCGCCTCGTCGGTGACGTCAACACCAGCAGCTGCCGCGTCCAGGAGCGCGCGGGTCAATTGATGGCGACGGAACAACTGCGGGGTCAACGCGCGCCACAGGCGCTCACGCGGCTCCGTGCCGTCAATGCCACCATCATCACCAGCACGCTTGAGCGTGTCGCGCACCGGTGCGGCAAGAATGCCGCCGACCGGATCAGCGCGCCCTACTTCCAGCAATCGACTCAGATCAGCCGCCGCCAGATTTGGCCGAGCGGCGTCGTGGACCAGCACGAAGTCATCGGCACGCACGCTGTCCGGCAGAGCCTGCAAACCAGCCAATACCGACGCCGCACGGGTCTCTCCTCCCACGCAGGTCAGCACCGGTTTGTCGGCAAAGGAGGTCCAGCCCGGCCAATCGGCATCGTTCTCGGCAATGGCCACCATCACCCCGGCCACGCCGGGATGGGCAAGCAAGGACTGCAGGGCATGGGCGAGCAAGGGCTCACCATCGGCCAGCAGGTACTGCTTGGGCACCGGCCCGCCGAAGCGCGCACCGCGCCCAGCTGCGGGAACCACGGCCCAGGTCTGCACGATCAAGGGATGTTCTCCGGTGGCGACTGCTGATTACCCTGCCCGGCCGGCGGTTCCGTTGCCGCTGCAGGCGCAGGCACCACGGGAGCTGCTACCGGCGCGTCTTCGACGACCCGGTAGAACTTTTCACCCGGCTTGATCATGCCCAGTTCGCTGCGCGCACGCTCTTCGATGGCAGCCTCGCCATCCTTGAGATCCTGGACTTCGGCGGCCAGTGAATCATTGCGCTGCTGCAGACCGTCGTTGTCACGCTTCTGGTTGGCCACCTGCGCCTCGAGCATCATCACTTCGCCCGAGTTGCCTTGGCCAAACCAGAAGCGGTACTGCAGCAAACCCAGCAGTACCGCCAGCACCAGCAGCAGCCAGCGCCAATTACGCATGACGATCAGCGCTTGAGCGAGACAAACGCATCACGACCGGCATAGCGTGCGCCGCTGCCGAGGGCTTCCTCGATGCGCAGCAGCTGGTTGTACTTGGCCACGCGATCGCTGCGGCACAGCGAGCCGGTCTTGATCTGGGTGGCGGTGGTGGCCACGGCGATGTCGGCAATGGTGGTGTCTTCGGTTTCGCCCGAGCGATGCGAGACGATGGCCGCGTAACCGGCCTTGTCGGCCATGGAGATGGCTTCCAGGGTCTCGGTCAGGGTGCCGATCTGGTTGACCTTGATCAGGATGGCGTTGGCGGTGCCCGACTCGATGCCTTCGGCGAAGATCTTCGGGTTGGTGACGAACAGGTCGTCGCCGACCAGCTGCACCTTGTTGCCAACGCGCTGGGTCAGCAGCTTCCAGCCAGCCCAGTCGTTCTCGGCCAGACCGTCTTCGATGCTGATGATCGGGTACTGCGCGCTCCAGTCGGCCAGGAAGTCGACGAACTGCTCGGAGGTCAGGCGCTTGTTCTCGCCGACCAGATTGTACTTGCCGTTCTCGTAGAACTCGCTGGAAGCGACGTCCAGGCCCAGCAGGATGTCTTCGCCAGCCGTGTAACCGGCCTTGCCGATGGCTTCCAGAATGGTGTCCAGGGCCTCGACGTTGCTGCGGAAGTCCGGCGCGAAGCCGCCCTCGTCGCCGACTGCCGTGCTCAGGCCGTGGCCCTTCAGCACCGACTTCAGCGCGTGGAAGATTTCAGTGCCAGCGCGCAGCGATTCGCTGAACGAGCTGAAGCCGACCGGCAACACCATGAACTCCTGGAAGTCGACGTTGTTATCGGCATGTGCGCCACCGTTGATGATGTTCATCATCGGCACCGGCAGCGACGGGGTGGCGCCGGTCTTGGCGGCCAGGTACTGCCACAGCGCCTGCTTCTTGGAAGCGGCGACGGCGTGGGCGGCGGCCATGGAAACACCGAGCAGCGCATTGGCGCCCAGGCGGCCCTTGTTCTCGGTGCCGTCCAGATCGATCAGGCGGCGATCCAGGCCTTCCTGGTCTTCGGCATTGAAGCCGGCCAGTGCGGTGGCGATCGCACCATTGATGTTGCCCACGGCATTGCGCACGCCCTTGCCCAGGTAACGGGTCTTGTCGCCATCGCGCAGCTCCACGGCCTCCTTGGTGCCGGTCGAAGCGCCGGACGGGACGGCGGCGCGGCCGAACGAGCCGTCGGCCAGGGTGACTTCGGCTTCCAGCGTGGGGTTGCCACGGCTGTCGAGGATTTCACGGGCGTGGATCTTGGCGATGTTGGTCATGTCTGGGGGCTAGGCTCGTTCAGGAGAGTCTGTTATCGACGGGAAACACAAATACCAGCCGGGAGTTTAAACGAAGCGCAGGCTGGCGCGGCCGTTGCTTTCGCCTGAAAGCGGCGCACGCGGCTGAAACGGACAAGGCCCGCGCTGGGCGGGCCTTGTCTGATGCCTCCTGTAGTGCCGAGCCATGCTCGGCATGGGGCACTACCGGTAAAGCCTCTCCCGAGCATCGCTCGGCACTACCTGTTCATTACCCTGGGAAGGCCTCTGCCGAGCATGGCTCGGCACTACCTTTTCAGGCGCGGGCTTCCTGCAGCAGCTTGCCGCCGGCCTTCTTCTCGCGCGCGGCGCGGATGAAGCCGATGAACAGCGGGTGGCCGCCACGCGGGGTGGACAGGAACTCCGGGTGTGCCTGGCAGGCCAGGAACCACGGGTGCTGGTCACGCGGCAGTTCAACCACTTCCACCAGCGTGTCATCCATCGACTTGCCGGCGATCACCAGACCCGCGTCTTCCAACTGGGTGCGGTAGCGGTTGTTGAACTCGTAACGGTGGCGGTGGCGCTCGGACACCACGTCCTTGCCGTACAGCTCACGGGCAAGGGTGCCCGGCTTCAGCCGCTGCTCCTGCAGACCCAGGCGCATGGTGCCACCCAGATCGGACTTCTCGTCACGCTTCTCGACTTCACCGGTGGCGGTACGCCATTCGGTGATCAAGCCGATCACCGGGTTCGGCGACTGGCGGTCGTTCTCGGTGCTGTTGGCGCCTTCCAGACCGGCCACATGGCGGGCGAAATCGACCACCGCCGCCTGCATGCCGTAGCAGATACCGAAGTACGGCACCTTCTGCTCACGGGCGTATTGCGAGGTCAGCACCTTGCCTTCGAAACCACGGTCGCCGAAGCCGCCCGGCACCAGGATGCCGTCCACGCCGTCCAGCGCGGACAGGCCGGCTTCTTCCAGCTCCTGCGCTTCCAGCCACTTCAGGTTGACCTTGGTGCGCTGGCGCAGACCGCCGTGCTTGAGCGCCTCACCCACCGACTTGTATGCATCCTGATGATCGACGTACTTGCCGACCACTGCGATGGTGACTTCGTCCAGCGGGTGCAGCGCTGCATCCAGCACGGCCTCCCACTCGGAAAGGTCGGCCGGACCGGCCTTGTCACCCAGCTTGAGCTGGTTGACCACGATCTCGTCCAGGCCCTGCGCATGCAGGCCCATCGGCACGCGGTACAGCACCTCAACGTCAGGCACGCTGATCACGGCGCGCTCGGAAACGTTGGTGAACAGCGAAATCTTGCGGCGCTCCGAATCCGGAATCGCCTGCTCGGAACGGCACAGCAGCACGTCCGGCTGGATGCCGATCGAGCGCAGTTCCTTGACCGAGTGCTGGGTCGGCTTGGTCTTCAGCTCACCGGCGGCAGCGATGTACGGCACCAGGGTGAGATGCATGAACAGTGCCTTCTCCGGGCCACGCTCGGTGCGCACCTGGCGGATGGCCTCCAGGAACGGCAGCGACTCGATGTCGCCAACGGTGCCGCCGATTTCCACCAGTGCCACATCGAAGCCAGCAGTGGCCTCGTCGATGCAGCGACGGATTTCGTCGGTGATATGCGGAATGACCTGCACGGTTGCGCCCAGGTAATCACCACGACGCTCCTTGCGGATCACGTTCTCGTAGATACGCCCGGTGGTCACCGAGTTCTTGCGACTCAGGCGGTTATGGACGAAACGTTCGTAATGACCCAGGTCCAGGTCGGTCTCGGCACCGTCGTCGGTGACATAGACCTCGCCATGCTGGAAGGGGCTCATCGTGCCTGGATCGACGTTGATGTACGGATCCAGCTTCATCATGGTGACCTTCAGGCCACGCGCCTCGAGAATCGAGGCCAGAGACGCGGCTGCAATGCCCTTGCCAAGCGAGGACACCACACCACCGGTAACAAAAATAAGGGGGGTCACGGCTCACTGCCTCCCGGAAAGCCCTAGTTTAAAGGTTGTCGCCAAAACACCCAAGCACTGGATGTGGCGGATTAAAAAAAAGACGCCCCGACCTGCGCCGGGGCGTCCTTGAAACCTGGGAAAAACCGCGTCAGCGACGGCGACGGGCTTCCTCTTCCTCTTCTTCACGCGGCGCCGGCTGGTCAGCCTTGGCCTTGTCCTGGGCAGCGGCGGCAGCGCGACGCTTGGCCTTCTGCTCGGCTTCGCTCTGCGCCTTGTCCACCGGGGCAGCCTGTGCAGCCTCGGCGGCCTTGCCCTTGTCAGCGCTTTGCGCCATCACGAAGGGAACGGCGGCAACCGCAGCGACAACAACACCCAGAGCCAGCAATTTTGACGTTTTCATCCAAAACCTCCTCGGCTTGCCCAGCCAGACACGGCGGGCCTGTTTAGGAACCGTGTACAGCATAACCCGTGACAGCTGCCCCGGCCCTGAATGCCCTGCGTGCAAAAATCGCCGCCAGACCGCACACTCCCACGTCGATTTGCGCCCTACCGAGATCCATGAACGCCCGTTACAACGCCGCTGACATCGAAGTCCTCTCTGGCCTGGACCCGGTCAAACGCCGTCCTGGCATGTACACCGACACCGCCCGCCCGAACCACCTGGCGCAGGAAGTGATCGACAACTCGGTTGACGAGGCCCTGGCCGGCCACGCCAAGACCGTGGAAGTCACCCTGTTCAAGGATGGCAGCTGCGAGGTCAGCGATGACGGCCGCGGCATGCCGGTGGACATCCACCCAGAAGAAAAGATCCCGGGCGTCGAACTGATCCTGACCAGGCTGCATGCCGGCGGCAAGTTCAACAACCGCAACTACACCTTCTCCGGCGGTCTGCACGGCGTCGGTGTATCGGTGGTCAACGCCCTGTCCACGCTGGTGGAGATCCACATCCGCCGCGACGGCAGCGAGCATCGCATCACCTTCCGCGATGGCGACCGCGCCAGCCCACTGGAAGTGGTCGGCAGCGTCGGCAAGAAGAACACCGGTACCCGCGTGCGCTTCTGGGCCGACCCCAAATACTTCGACACGCCCAAGTTCAACGTGCGCGCCCTGCGTCACCTGCTGCGCGCCAAGGCCGTGCTGTGCCCGGGCCTGACCGTCAAACTGACCGACGAAGCCACCGGTGAAGTCGACACCTGGTATTACGAGGACGGCCTGCGCGACTACCTGAAGGCCGAGCTGGGCGAGCGTGAAATGCTGCCGGCCGACCTGTTTACCGGCTCGCTGAAGAAGGAAACCGAGATCGTTGACTGGGCCGTGGCCTGGCTGCCGGAAGGCGAGCTGGTGCAGGAAAGCTACGTCAACCTGATCCCGACCGCCCAGCACGGCACCCATGCCAACGGCCTGCGCACCGGCCTGACCGAGGCGCTGCGCGAGTTCTGCGACTTCCGCAACCTGCTGCCGCGCGGCGTCAAGCTGGCCCCGGAAGATGTATGGGACCGCGTCTCCTTCGTGCTGTCGCTGAAGATGACCGATCCGCAGTTCAGCGGCCAGACCAAGGAACGCCTGTCCTCCCGCCAGGCCGCCGGCTTCGTTGAAGGCGCTGCCCATGACGCCTTCAGCCTGTTGTTGAACCAGAACGTGGAACTGGGCGAGAAGATCGCGCAGATCGCCATCGAGCGTGCCAGCGCGCGCCTGAAGACCGAAAAGCTCGTCACCCGCAAGAAAGTCACCCAGGGCCCCGCCCTGCCCGGCAAGCTGGCTGACTGCATCAGCCAGGACCTGTCGCGCACCGAGCTGTTCCTGGTGGAGGGTGATTCGGCAGGCGGCAGCGCCAAGCAGGCCCGCGACAAGGACTTCCAGGCCATCTTGCCGCTGCGCGGCAAGATCCTGAACACCTGGGAAGTCGCCTCCGGCAGCGTGCTGGCGTCGGAAGAAGTGCATAACCTGGCCATCGCCATCGGCTGCGACCCGGGCAAGGACGACCTGTCCGGCCTGCGCTACGGCAAGATCGTGATCCTGGCCGACGCCGACTCCGACGGCCTGCACATCGCCACCTTGCTGACCGCCCTGTTCCTGCGTCACTTCCCGTCACTGGTGGATGCCGGCCATGTGTTCGTGGCAATGCCGCCGCTGTTCCGCGTCGACGTGGGCAAGCAGGTGTTCTATGCGCTGGACGAGGAAGAGAAGCGCTCGTTGCTGGACAAGATCGAGCGCGAGAAGATCCGCGGCCAGGTCAGCGTCACCCGCTTCAAGGGCCTGGGCGAGATGAACCCCTCGCAGCTGCGCGAATCCACCATCCACCCGGATACGCGCCGCCTGGTGCAGCTGACCGTGGACGACAGCGAGCAGACCTCGGCGCTGATGGACATGCTGCTGGCCAAGAAGCGCGCCCCGGACCGCAAGGGCTGGCTGGAAAGCAAGGGCGACCTGGCCTCACTGGAAGCCTGATCCCAAGCAATCTAGTTGCACCGAAAGCCCGCCCTCACCGGCGGGCTTTTTGTTGCCCGCGCGCCGCTTTTGTAGGAGCGGCGTAAGCCGCGAAGCAAGCACATCATCAGATGGCAAAAGCTGCTGACCCGCCAGCAGCACCAGCTTCGCGGCTAACGCCGCTCCTACAAAAGCAGCCTGCGCCGCAAAAAAAAACCCGCCATCACTGGCGGGTTTCTGTTTGCAGACTACGAACCAGATACCTCAGTTCCAGCCCACCATTTCGAACAGGCGCAGGATCAGGTAAGCACAACCACCTGCCGCAGGGATCGTCAGGATCCAAGCCCACAGGATGCGCTCGATCACGCCCAGACGCAGCGACTTGGGGTTCTTGGCAAAGCCAACGCCCATGATCGCGGTGGAGATGCTGTGGGTGGTCGAGACCGGCATGCCGAAATGCGCAGCCAGGGTCAGGATGGTGGCCGAGCTGGTCTCCGCGGCGAAGCCGTGGATCGGGTGCAGCTTGACCATCTTGTGACCCAGGGTCTTGATGATCTTCCAGCCGCCAGAAGCAGTACCGGCAGCCATCACCACCGCACAGGTCAGCACGATCCACATGGCGATGCCGTTGCCAGCATTGGCATCCGGGTGCATGAAGGCCAGCCACGAGGGCAGATCGTTCAGCGCACCGGTTGCCTCGGCACCGACCAGGGTCATCGCGATGATGCCCATGGTCTTCTGCGCATCGTTATGGCCGTGGGCAAAGCCCATGTACGCCGCCGACACGATCTGCGCCTTGCCGAAGAAAGCATTGACCCAGCGCGGACGGGCCAGACGACCAAGCACGCCACCAACCCGGGCCATGCCGGCGATGATTGCCCACAACAGGCACATCACCACCACGCCGAGCAGGAAGCCGGCGATCGGCGAAGTGATCATCGGCACGAACACCTTCCACAACAGGCCCTTGTTCTGCGCCCAGTTGCCGACGTTCTGCGACCAGATCAGCGCATCCCAGTTGTTATGCGCAGCGGCCAGACCGGCGCCACACAGACCACCGATCAGGGCGTGCGACGACGAGGACGGCAGGCCTTTCCACCAGGTGATCAGGTTCCAGACGATGCCGCCAAGCAGCGCGCACAGGATCACCTGCGGGGTCACATCGACCACGTCGGTGTTGAGCAGGCCATTGGCGATGGTCAACGCGACGGCAGTGCCGGTCAGCGCGCCGATCAGGTTCATGAAAGCGGCCAACATCACCGCCCAACCGGGCGACAGGACCTTGGTTGCCACCACGGTGGCAATGGAATTGGCGGTGTCGTGGAAGCCGTTGATGAACTCGAAGACGAGCGCGGCCAGAATCACCACCAGGACGAGGGTGAGCATAGAGCGTCCCCGTCAGCTGTTCTTGAGCACGATCTGGTAGGCCACCACGCCGGCTTCGCGGCAACGGTCGATGGCCTTTTCCAGGATCTCGAAGAATTCCTTGAGCAGGAACATCTGCAGGTTGTCCAAGCGACCGGAGTAGATGTCGCGGTACAGCTCAAGCATCAGACGGTCAGCCTCGTTCTCCAGCGAACGCAGCTTCTCGTTGAGCGCGGTCATGCGGTCCAGGTTCATGTGGCGCAGGTCGTTGACCATTTCCACCACCACGCCTGCGGCCTGCTCCAGCATCGCCGCACGCGGGGCGAAGTCGATCTGGTCCAGGTGCTGCACGGCCAGCGAGTAGCGGTCCGCGAACTTCTCGATCTGCTTGGGGATCTTGTACAGCGCCGAACCCAGCGCTTCGATGTCCTCGCGCTCGATCGGGGTCATGAAACTGTCAACCAGCGCCTGGCTGATCTTGTCCGAGGCAGCGCGTTCGCGCAGACGGGCGAGCTTGAATGCATCCAGCGCCGGCTGACGATCGGCCTCGCGCATCATGCTGTGCAGTGCTTTGGCACCGTCATAGGCAGCCTGCGCGGCCTCATCGAGATAGGTATAGAACTGCTTGCCGGAGCCAAAGATGGTCTGCAACGAAAACATGGGGAGCCTATTCGCCGTCGCGGGAGGGACGGCATCAGGGGCGAATTATGACGGCTAGATGGCATTCAGGGTATTCCCGGCGAGTTTTTTAGCCCTGAAATGTGAACGGGCGGCCGCACCTGAGCCCTGACGGTTTGCTAATATCGCCCAGCGCCCTCGCGGTGCACCCTATGGAAGACGACCCTTATCCCCCGCCACAGCGCCGGATCCCGCCCCTGAGCGCCCGCCGCAGCCGCAAGCACCCGCCCTCCCTGTCACCAACCCGGGGAGAGACCCGTGTTTGAATTTTTTATCGTCCTGGCCCTGATTCTGCTGAATGGGTTCTTTGCCATGTCCGAGATGTCGGTCATGACCTCGCGCAAGAGCCGCCTCAAGCAGTTGGCCGGTTCGAGCAAGCGCGCAGCGCGCGCCCTGGCCCTGTCCGAAAAACCCGAGAACTTCCTGTCCACGGTGCAGATCGGCATCACCCTGATCGGCATCCTGACCGGTGTTTACGGCGGCGACGCGATTGGCGGCGCTATCGCCCAGCACCTGCAAGCCTTCTTCCCTGCCCTGTCAGCCAACTTCTCGCTGTTCGGTGCGGTGCAGCCGTGGTCCGAGTTCCTCGGCAAGACCCTGGCAGTCGCACTTATCACCTATCTGACGCTGATTTTCGGTGAACTGGTGCCAAAACGCGTCGCGTTGACCCGTTCCGAGGACATCGCCGGCATTGTCGCGGTGCCGATGAGCTGGCTGGCACGCATCGCCGCTCCCGGCGTCTGGCTGCTGTCGCACTCCACTCGACTGGTGCTACGCCTGCTTGGCCTGGGCAACACCGAGTCCGCCTCGGTCAGTGAAGAGGAGATCCGCATGCTGGTGGCCGAAAGCCATGAGCAGGGTGTGATCGACACCCATGAGCGCGACATGATGAACCGGGTCATGCGCCTGGGCGACCGTACCGCCGACAGCCTGATGACCCCGCGCAACCGCATCGCCTGGCTGGATACCAACGCCGACCCGGAAAAGAACCTGCTGGCCATGCGCGACCATTCGTTCTCGCGCTACCCGGTGTATCGCGGCAACGACCAGGACATCGCCGGCATCCTCGAGGTGAAGAGTCTGGTCACCCGCCTCAGCGGCGGCAGCCACAACCTGTTCGAGAACCTGCGCGAGACGCTGTACGTCTCCGAATCCACCCACGCGATGAAGCTGCTGGAGATCTTCCGTGAAGAGCACCAGTCGATGGCGCTGGTGGTCGACGAATACGGCGAGATCCAAGGTCTGGTGACCATCTCCGACCTGATGGGCGCTGTGGTCGGCCGCCTGCAGGCCACGGAGAATACCGACGATGACGCACTGGTTGTCACCCGCGAAGACGGCTCATTGCTGGTCGACGGCTCGCTACCGGTGGACGACCTGCAGGAACTGATGAACGGCGCCGAGCTGCCGGATGCAGAGGAAGGCGATTACTACACCATCGCCGGTATGTGCATGCATTACTTCGGCCGCATCCCGCACGCAGGCGAATACTTCGACTGGGCCGGCTGGCGCATCGAGATCGTCGATCTGGACGGCGCCCGTATCGACAAGCTGCTGCTGCGCAAGCTGCCGGAAGAAGACGCTGATGACACCACCGGTTGACCCGGACGGCACCTCGCCGGACGCGAGCAGGACAGAGACCGGCGGTTATCGCAACGAAGGCATCCGCACCCTGCTGGCGATGTTTGAACGCGGCGACCCGGATGAGCACCTGCCGCTGGGCAAGGTTCTACAAGGCTTGGAACAGAGCGCCTTCGGCGTATTCCTGTTCATCGCCATCCTGCCCGCTTTCATCCCGATTCCGGGCATCGGCGGCGCGGTCAGCAGTCCACTGGTATTCCTGATCGGCAGCCAATTATTGTTTGGCATGTCGCGGCCGTGGCTACCGGGCTTCATTGCCCGCCGCGGCCCCAAGCGCAGCACCGTGCACAAGTTCCTCAGCAAGATCAGCCGACCGCTGCAACGCCTGGACCGGATGCTCAAGCCACGGCTGGGCGTGCTGATCGTGCCACTGCCTGCGCGCATGCTCACCGGCGTGCTGTTGTTGCTGGTCGGCCTGCTGCTATCGCTGCCGATTCCGTTCACTAATTATCTGTTTGGCTTCCAGCTGCTGCTGTTCGCACTGGCACTCATCGAGCGCGATGGCGCACTGATGCTGTTCAACTGGCTGGCAGCGATTGCCGCTGGCCTGTTCTTCGGATTTGGGTCAGGCCAGCTGATAAGCGAGAGCATCGCACTGTTCGAGCGCCTGACCAGCTGACGCCCTCCGGTCCACGGTAGTGCCGAGCCATGCTCGGCAGGAGCTTTACCGGCAAAAATCACCCCTCCCCAGCCCTCCCCTTGGCTACGCCAAAGGGAGGGAGCAGAACGGCTTACGCCGCTGCCACCCGCTGCCAGGCCTGCATCGCCAGGTCGAACGAACGCAGGCGCGCCGCAGGATCATAGATATTGGCGGCCAACATCATTTCATCCGGGCGATGGCGCTCAACGAAGGCCAGCAAGCCCTCGGCCACCTGAGCCGAATCGCCGACGATACTGCACGCCAAGGCGCGCTCGACACCGGCCTTTTCATGCGGCGCCCAGAACGATTCGATGTCATCCACCGGCGCCGGGATACGCCCAGGCGTGCCGCGTCGCAGATTGACGAAGGCCTGCTGCTGACTGGTGAACAATCGCTTCGACTCGGCCTCCGAATCACTGGCCACCACATTCAATGCCAGAATCGCGTATGGCGCCTGCAGGTGCTCGGAAGGACGGAAGTCGCGGCGATACAGCGCCAGCGCCTCGTCCATGGAGTCCGGGGCAAAATGCGAGGCAAATGCAAACGGCAGGCCCATCGTTGCGGCCAAGCGCGCACTGAACAGACTCGACCCCAGCAACCATACCGGCACCGGAATGCCACCACCGGGCACGGCCTGCACCGTCTGTCCGGGCTGTACCGGCGCGAAGTAATGCAGCAGCTCGGTAACGTCCTGGGGGAACTGGTCTGCGCTGTCGAAATAGCGGCGCAAGGCGCGCGCGGTCGGTTGATCGGTGCCGGGCGCGCGGCCAAGGCCCAGATCGATGCGGTCCGGATACAACGAGGCCAGCGTGCCGAACTGCTCGGCCACCTGCAGCGGCGAATGGTTGGGCAGCATCACCCCACCGGAGCCCACGCGGATACGCGAGGTACCACCGGCCACATGCCCGATCAGCACCGAGGTCGCGGCGCTGGCGATACCGGGCATGTTGTGGTGCTCGGCCAGCCAATAGCGGTGATAGCCCCAGCGGTCAGCGTGCTGGGCCAGTTCCAGCATGTTGGCGAAGGCCTGCTGCGGGGTTGAGCCCTCGCAGACCGGGGCCAGGTCAAGAATGGACAGCGGGATCATTCGGCGGTCTCCATGGACGATGCAGAGGACATGGGGTTTGTCCTTGCATTCTCCATGCAGTCACGGCGACTTCCACCGGGACACTGTTTCCCACGCCCTGCCTGTGCAGGCTTGAAACCCGTGCCTTCTCAGGCTTGGACTTCGTCCTGCCGGTCCACCAGCGGCTGCAGTTGTGCATCCAGCGCCACGCGCTCATCAAACACGAAGCAGCGGCCGTCATAGCCTTCGCCGCCCACTTCCTCGAAGTAGCCGAGGATGCCGCCTTCCAGCTGCAGCACGTTGTGCATGCCATCGTTCTGCATCCACAGCGCGGCTTTTTCACAGCGGATGCCGCCGGTGCAGAAGCTGACCACGGTGGCATCGGCCAGCGCCTCGCGGTGCGGCTCCAGCGCGGCTGGCAGATCGGTGAACTTGGCGATTGGCAGGGTCAGCGCACCTTCGAAGGTGCCGTGGGCGAATTCCTGCCAGTTGCGCGTGTCCAGCATCACCACCCGCTTGCCGTCGTCATCGTGGCCCTGCCGCAGCCAGCGCTGCACGGTGGCCGGGGCAACGCTGGGCGCGCGCGGGTAATCCAGCGGCTGGCCGTCATCGCGGCGGAAACTGATGATTTCCGACTTGAACTTGGCCTTCAGCTTCGCGAACGGCTGCATCTGGCTGTGGCTGTACTTGATGCGCATGTCGGCGAAGCGTGCATCGGTCTTGAGCTGGCTGTAGAAGCCATCAATGCCTTCGCTGCTGCCGGCGAGGAACAGGTTGATGCCCTCCTCCGCGATCAGGATGGTGCCGCGCAGCTCCAGCGCCTTTGCGCGTTCATGCAAGGTGGCGGTCAAGGCTTCGGCATCAGCCAGCTGAACGAAAAGATAGGCAGCGGTATTGACGATCATGCGCATAGTTTAAACGACCGGCCCCACGGCCGTTGTGGGAGTGGCGTAAGCCGCGAAGCTGATAATGCTCGAAGGCCCCAAAAGCCAACCCCTCCCCAACCCTCCCCTTGCCTTCGGCAAAGGGAGGGGGGTGTAGTGCCGAGCCATGCTCGACAGGGGTGTTCCCGGTCAAGTCTCAGCCGACCATGGGTCGGCACTACAGGTGAAGCTTCCGCCGACACGTGAACGGGATTTGTAGGAGCGGCGTAAGCCGGGAAGCTGGCAATGCCCGAAAGACCCAAAAACCAACCCCTCCCCTGCTCCAACGGAGCAAGGGAGGGAGCTGAGAGCCATCACCCCCGCAGCAGGAAGTACGGCAGCAACACCAAGGCCGAAACAACCACCATGCCCAACAGCACCGCCACCACGAACAACGGCCGGCTCCGCAACATCGAACCGAACGTTTCAGCACTACCGTCCCGCAACGCCGCCTCGCGCTCTTCACGCACCCGTTGCCCGCGTTCAGCCTGATAGCGCGCCATCAAGTCTTTCGCGCGCGGCAGATCATCGTTCTCGCGCAGCCAGATGCCGCCATTGGAAATACCCCAGGGACTGGGCTCGGTGCGGTACCAGGCGATGCCGTTGCGGTCGAGCAGTTCGCCGACCTCGGTGCTTTCGTCGTCGCCGACATTACGTAGATTGAGCAGCAGTTTGGCCATGCCGCCATGATACCCGGCGGCGATGCGCTACCCTGCACGCCCCTTTCCAACGGAGCGCGCCATGCGCCGTCTGTTCATCCCGCTGCTGCTGTCCCTGTTGGCCGCCGGCTGCACCCCGCCAGGCCCTCCGCCGGGCGGTACGATCGCCAAGTTCGAGCAGATCGACACCGTGCCCGGCACCGGCGCTGAAGCAGTTGCAGGCAGCAAGGTCAGTGTGCATTACACCGGCTGGATCTACGACGAGCGTAAGCCCGACAAGCATGGCGAGAAGTTCGACAGCTCGGTGGATCGCGGCGAATCGTTCAGCTTCAACCTTGGCGACAAGCAGGTCATCCGCGGCTGGGATGAAGGCGTCGCAGGCATGAAGGTCGGCGGCAAGCGCACCCTGATGATTCCGGCCGAGTACGGCTATGGCAACCGCGGCGTTGGCCCGATCCCGGCCGGCTCCTCATTGGTCTTCGATGTAGAACTGCTTGATGTCAAACCTCGCTGATAAAACCGTTGCCGTGATCGGCGGAGGCCCGGCCGGCCTGTTTGCCGCCGAGCGCCTGCGCGCGGCCGGCCTGGCGATCAACCTGTACGAAGCCAAGGGCTCGCCCGGGCGCAAATTCCTGATCGCCGGCAAGGGTGGGCTAAACCTCACCCATTCCGACCTGCGCCCACTGTTCGACAGCCGTTACCGCGAACGCCAGGCCGAAGTAGCAACCTGGCTGGACGGCTTCGATGCCGATGCCCTGCGCCGTTGGGCGCAGGGTTTTGGCGTGGAAACCTATGTCGGCAGTTCCGGCCGCGTGTTCCCGGTGGACCGCAAGGCAGCACCGCTGCTGCGCGGCTGGGTACGCCGACTGAAGGAACAAGGCGTGCGCTTCCACGTGCAACATCGCTGGCTGGGCTGGAACCCGGACGGCAGCCTGCGTATGGCAACCGCTGAAGGCGAAGTCAGCGTCAAGGCCGATGCCACCGTGCTGGCACTGGGCGGCGGCAGCTGGCCGGAGCTGGGTTCCGATGGCAGCTGGATGCCGGTCTTGCAGGAGCGCGGCGTTGATACGGCGCCCCTGCAATCGGCCAACTGCGGCTTCGATATCGATTGGACTGCCCACTTCCGCGGCCGTCATGCCGGCGCGCCGATCAAACCGGTGATCGCGCATTGGACTGACTTGCAGGGACACGCACAGTCGCTGCAGGGCGAGTGCGTGGTCAGCGAATACGGCATTGAAGGCAGCCTGATCTATGCACTCGCCGCCGACCTGCGCGAAACCCTCAATCGCAATGGCGCGGTGACGCTGGAGTTGGACCTGGTACCCGGCCGCGATGAAACGCGCCTGCTCGCCGACCTGGGCCGCTCACGCAAGGGCCGCAGCTTCGGTGAACACCTGCGTCGCGCAGCTGGTCTGGATGCCGCCAAGGCAGGACTGCTGTTCGAAGTACTGGGCAAGGATGCAGGCAACGACCTGGACGCCGTCGTACGCACGCTCAAACGCCTGCCGTTGCAGCTGCTGCGGCCGCGCCCGATGGCCGAAACCATCAGCACCGCTGGCGGTGTAAAGCTGGAAGCGATGGATGACGGGCTGATGCTCACCGCGCAACCGGGCGTGTTCTGCGCTGGCGAGATGCTGGACTGGGAAGCCCCAACCGGCGGTTACCTGCTGACCGCCTGCTATGCCAGCGGCAAGCGCGCCGCAGAAGGCGTGATCCGCTGGTTGTAGTGCGGACCCAGGGTCGGCAGGGGCTTTACCGGAAACACCGCCCCGTAGTGCCGACCCATGGTCGGCAGGGGGCCTTGCCAATATCGCAGCAACTTGAAGGAACGGCGTAAGCCGCGAAGCTGAAAATCAATCCGAGCACAAAAAAGCCCGCAGTTCCATCGCTGCGGGCTTCGCGGCTCACACCGCTGCTACAAGCTGTCAATGATCAGCGCATCTTGCTGGTACGCAAGGCCGCAATGCGGGCCGGCGGGGTGAACGAATCACTGCGCGCCTCCGCCCAATACTCGCGGAACACCGTGTGCTCGGGCACCTTGTTCAACAATTCGCCCGGTCCAAGATAGCGATACAAGCTGGCCAGCGAGCGGATCTCCACCGGCGATACGCGGCGCAGGATGTGCTCCGGGCCCAACTCGGACGTATCGTGCAGGCCAGCAGCGCCGAGCAGGTCACGCAGCGCGCGCATGGTGTTCTGGTGGTAATTGAACACGCGCTGGCCCTTGTCAACCGGCTCAAGATGACGCCAGCGGCTCGGGTCCTGGGTGGCAATGCCGGTTGGGCATTTGTCGTTGTGGCAGCTCAACGATTGGATGCAGCCCAGCGCGAACATGTAACCGCGCCCGGCATTGCACCAGTCAGCGCCCAAGGCGATGGTGCGGGCAATATCGAAGGCCGTGGTCACCTTGCCGGCCGCACCCAATCGAATGCGATCACGCAGGCCAAGCCCCACCAAGGTGTTGTGCACCAGGATCAGCGCTTCGTTCATCGGCACGCCAACGTGATCGATGAATTCGGCCGGCGCCGCGCCAGTACCGCCTTCGGCGCCGTCGACCACGATGTAGTCCGGCAGCATCCCGGTTTCCAACATCGCCTTGGCGATGCCGAACCATTCCCACGGATGGCCGATGGCCAACTTGAAACCAACCGGCTTGCCGCCTGAAAGTTCACGCAGGCGCGCAACAAACTGCAGCAGTTCGATTGGTGTGGAGAATGCCGAATGCTTGGACGGCGATACGCAATCCACACCCATCGGCACGCCACGCGTCGCGGAAATTTCGGCACTGACCTTGGCCGCCGGCAACACACCGCCATGGCCCGGCTTGGCACCTTGCGACAGCTTGATCTCGATCATCTTGACCTGATCGGAGCTCGCGTTCTCGACAAAGCGCGCTTCACTGAAGCGGCCGTTTTCATCGCGGCAACCGAAGTAGCCCGAGCCGATTTCCCAAACCAGATCACCGCCGTTCTCACGGTGATACGGCGAGATCGAACCTTCACCGGTGTCGTGGCAGAAGCCACCAAGTTTGGCCCCCTTGTTCAACGCGCGGATCGCATTGGCCGACAAGGAACCAAAGCTCATCGCCGAGATGTTGAACACACTGGCGGAATAAGGTTTGGCGCAATCGGGCCCGATCAGCACACGAAAATCGTGGTGCGCAATGCTGGTGGGCGACAGCGAATGGTTGATCCATTCGTAGTCCACTGCATAGGCACTGCGCAGCGTGCCGAACGGCACCACATCCATTTCATTGCGTGAACGCTGGTAGATCAGCTGACGTTGCTGGCGTGAGAACGGCACGTCCTCCAGATCGCTCTGCACGAAATACTGGCGGATTTCCGGACCGATGGATTCGAAGCCATAGCGAAAATGCGCCAACACCGGGTAGTTGCGACGCAGCACGCTGCGTCGCTGCAATACATCCCAGGTGCCGAGCACCGCCATCAGGCCAAACAGGCCAACGCCCCAGTACCAAGCCGGCCAGTGGCTGGCCAGTGCCAGAGATACTGGCAGCAGGATCAGCGCCAGCACATAAACCAGATAACGATGCATTACCGTCCTCAACCTACACGGATGGCGGATTCTACAACCGGTCGTCCACTACTTGCCTCGGCCAGGCCGATTTCACATCGTAGACCACCATGTCCGGCACACCCAGGGCACGGATCTGCGCCTCGTCGAAGGCACGGAACTGCTGGTGTGCCACGGCAAGGACCACGGCATCGTATGCGCCTTGCTGCGGCGCTTTCACAAGCTCTACACCGCCCATGTCGTGCGCGTTGCGTGGATCGGCCCATGGATCAAAAGCATCGACCTTTGCGCCTGCTGCCGCGAGCATCTGCACCAGGTCCAGGGCACGGCTGTTGCGCAGGTCCGGGCAATCTTCCTTGAAGGTCACACCCAGCACCAGCACGCGCGCGCTCTGCAACGGCTTGTTCCGGTCTTCCAGCAAGCCGCGCACGCGGGTGACTACATGCGCAACCACACGGTTGTTGACCTGCCGTGCGGTGTGGATCAGGTCCGGGTGATAACCAACGCTCTCGGACTTGTGCAGCAGGTAGTAAGGATCAATGCCTATGCAGTGGCCGCCGACCATGCCCGGCCGGAACGGCAGGAAGTTCCACTTGGTGCCTGCCGCTTCCAATACATCCAGAGTGTCGATACCGAGCTTGTCAAAGATCAACGCCAACTCGTTGACCAGGGCGATGTTCACATCACGCTGGATGTTCTCCACCACCTTGGCCGCCTCGGCCACGCGCAGCGAAGACGCCGGCCAGGTGCCGGCACTGATGATGCGCCGGTATAGGGCATCCACCACCTCGGCAGCCTCGGGCGTGGAGCCTGAGGTGATCTTCTTGATATCCGGCAAACGCCGCTGGCGATCACCTGGATTGATCCGCTCCGGGCTATAACCGCAGTAGAAGTCCTGGTTGAAACGCAGCCCCGAGCCCTGCTCCAGCAACGGCACGCAGACCTCTTCGGTAGTGCCCGGATACACGGTGGACTCGTAGATCACCAGATCGCCGCGTTTGAGCACCGCAGCGATCAACGTGCTCGCACTGCGCAGGGGGCCAAGATCCGGTTGCTCATACGCATCGATCGGCGTCGGCACGGTGACGATGAAAACATTGCGCGCGGCCAGATCGGCCTTGTCGGCGGTGTAGCGTGCCAGCCCGCCAGCGGCGAGCTCGGCGTCATACAGTTCCAGCGTATGGTCGTGCCCTGCCTGCAACTCGGCAACGCGGGCAGTATCGATGTCATACCCCAGAGTATCGAGCGTCTTACCGAACTCAACGGCCAATGGCAGGCCAACATAGCCCAAGCCGATGATGGCGATCTGCGGCGCTACCGCGGCGGTGATCTCGGCGCTCATGCCATCCCCTGAGGTTGCAAACTGGTGCCCGGAGCCGGAATCGAACCGGCATGGCCTTGCGGCCGGCGGATTTTAAGTCCGATGCGTCTACCAGTTTCGCCATCCGGGCATCGCAATAGCCTGCCTGATTGCGGCCCAATTGTGAATCGCGAATATTGGCGGCGGCGCTGAATCCGCCGCCTATGTGGCCTCAACCGATGGCGCGCGAATAGCGTGCAGGCTGCTGTGCGGCCTTCAGGTAGCGGTCAAAGCACATTGCGATCAAGCGCAGCAGGGGCCGCCCCTGCTCGGTGGCAGCAACCACGCCATCGCTGTAGCTGACCAAGCCGTCATCCTGCAGATGCTGCAGGGCAATCAGCTCTTCGGCGAAATAGATATCGAAATCCACGTCATGCTGGCGCGCCAGCGCGCGGCCATCCACGCTGCCATGGCACATCAGCTGCTGGATCAGTTCCGCACGCAGCAGGTCGTCGCCATCCAACTCCAGCCCGCGCCAGACCGGCAAACCGCCCTCGGCAATCCTGGCCTCCCAGTCCTTGAGATCACGCGGATTCTGGCTGTAGCTGTTGTCGATATGGCTGATCGCACTGACGCCAAGCCCCAGCAGGTCGCTGTCGGCATGGGTGGTATAGCCCATGAAATTGCGATGCAGGCTGCCGGCACGCTGCGCGCGCGACAGGTCTTCCTCGGGCAAGGCGAAATGATCCATGCCGATGTACTGATAACCGGCAGCCGACAGCCGTTCGACAGCCAGCCCCAGCAGCGCCAGCTTCTGCTCGGGATCTGGCAGATCGCGATCCTGGATCTGCCGCTGCGCCTTGAACATATGCGGCAGGTGCGCGTAGCCGTAGATCGCCAGACGATCCGGACGCGCACTGATCACCGTGTCCAAGGTCTTGCCGAAACCAGCAAGGGTCTGCAGCGGCAGGCCGTAGATCAGGTCCACGTTGACCGAACGCATGCCGTTGTTGCGGCAGGCCTGGATGATAGCCATCGTCTCATCCACGTCCTGCACGCGATTGATCGCCTGCTGCACTTTCGGGTCGAAATCCTGGATGCCGAGGCTTGCGCGATTGAAGCCCAACTCCGCCAGCACGGCGATGTCGTCCACACTGACCGAGCGCGGGTCCAGCTCAATCGAAAAATCACGCGCACTGCTCTGGCTGAAATTGAACAGCTTCTGCAGCCCGGCAATCAGCCGACGCAGCTGCGCGGGCTCGAGGAAATTCGGCGTACCACCGCCCAGGTGCAACTGCACCACTTCGCGTTCGCGCGCGAACAACGGCGCCAGCCAATCCGCTTCCACCAGCAACTGGTCGACGTAATGCTCACCCTTGCTACGGTCGCGACTAATGACGCGGTTACAGCCACAGTAGAAACAGGGGCTGCTGCAATACGGAACATGCACGTACAACGACATCGGCCTGCCCGCCGCATTGCTGCGCGCTACCGCCGCACAGAACTGGGCCTGCCCGTAACCGTCGTGGAAATGCGGCGCGGTTGGGTAGGACGTGTAGCGCGGGCCAGGCCGATCGTGCCGGCGTAGCAGGTCCGCATCGAAAGTCCAGCCCAGGGCATTTGAGGTCGTCAGCAGCGGCGTGTTCATGCGCGCAGCTTGCCTGCGCCACGGCCAGCTCGCCTTGAGTTAGATCAATTGGCCCCATTCATGAATGGGGCCAACTAGCGAAGCATTCAGAGTATCGGGAACGATGGCGCGTGGTAACGACGCCAGATGGAGCCGGCAACCCGCCCGGCCGCCTCGTCGGCCAACGCCTGCATCGCGGGGTTGTCCAGCTCGGCGGTGGTCTGCGCGAACAGCGCCAGCCAGCGCTCGAACATCGGCGATTCCAGCCCGGGAATAGCCAGGTGCTTGGGCATCGGTGCGCCACTGAAACGCGAGGTGCCGCGCAGCAAGGCGGACCAGAAATCCACCAGTTGCAGCAGATGCGCCTCCCAGTCGTGCACCCGCGCCTCGAATATCGGCCCCAGCACCTCGTCCTCGCGCACCCGCGCGTAGAAGCGCCGCACCAACTGCGCCACCTCTTCTTCACTGCATACATCCGGCCCTGCCCGCACAACACACCTCCTGTCGTCTGACCAGAACCTACTACGCCCAGCCGTGGCCTGCTTGATCAGGATCAAAGACGGCCGTCTGCACAACCCCTAGCCTCGCACACTGGGTCATCAGCTACTGCCAGAACGCAGCGCTGCAGAACCCGATTCCATTCCTTCGCAACGAGGTCCCCGGGAACCCTCAATGACCGCTCCAGCCGACTCCAGCAGCAGCCGCTCGCTACCGATGATCCAACGCCTGGGCGCGGTGGTGTGGCCCAGTTTCTTTGCCGCCGCAGTGATGTCTGCGGCTTTCTTCGCGTTCATCGACCCGCTGGAGCTGCAGCAGATCAGCTTCCCGCAGCATGCCATCAGCCGTGAGCTGGGCTATTCGCTGGGGTTCTTCATGTTCTGGGCCGGCACCTTGTGCGCCTGCACGGTAACCGCATTGCTGATGCGCCCTGCACGCGAGCAGGAGGAATCCTTCGAATGAGGCCTGTGCGCAGCATCGGCGAAGCCAGCGTTGGCACCGTCCGCAAGCGCGATACGCTGCGCCAGCTCACCACCACGGCAATGCAGGCCGCGTTCTACGGCCTGCCGTGGCTGCACTGGGGCGGTGCACCATGGTTGTTGTTTGACATCGATGCCCGCCAATTCCAGATCGCCGGCATCTCAATGCAACCGGAGCAGTCGCTGCCACTGCTATGGCTTGCCATCGCGGCGCTGGCCCTGCTCTGCCTGGTCACCAGCCTGCATGGGCGCCTGTGGTGCACCTATACCTGCCCACAGACGGTATTGACCCGCCTGTTCCGCAGGTTGACCCGCCTCACCGATTTCCGCGGCCCGGCAAAACCGCTGGGAGCGCCGCTACGGCATGCGCTCTGGGCGCTGATCGCGCTGTGGACCGGCATCAGCTTTGTTGGCTACTTCAGCCCTATCGGCGAGCTCGTGCACGGGGCACTCACGTTCTCGCTCAGCGGCTGGGAATGCTTCTGGATCAGCTTCTACGGGCTGGCGACCTGGGCAAACGTGGTCTACCTGCACGAACAGGTCTGCAGCTATCTCTGCCCCTATAGCCGCGTGCAGGGCCTGATCGCCGATGCGCGCACGCCCTGCATCCAATACAACGCTCCCCGCGGCGAGCCGCGCGGTCCCCGTGATCGCGACAACGCCAGCGTGCTGCACCGTTCACGCGGCCTGCTCGACGCAACCACGGCCGCCGACTACGTATTCCGCGCTGCTCACCCAGCGATCGCCGGGGCCATGCCCAACTTCAGTCCGGTCCATCTGGGTGACTGCATCGACTGTGGCGCCTGCGCAGCGGCCTGCCCGATCGGGCTGGATATCCGCAATGGCAGCGCGATCAGTTGCATTGCATGCGGCAACTGCATGGACGCCTGCGACGATGCCATGGCCACCAGCCATTACCCGCTGGACCTGATCCATCGCGCCCGCCCGGCCAGTGATGGCGATGGCGCCCCATCTGGATTGCGCATCAAGCCGCTGGCGTTCGCCTGCATTACGCTGCTGTGCTTGGTCCTGGCGGCATTTACCGCTGCAAGCATTTAACAAGACGCGCGCTGTGGGAGCTGTGGGAGCGGCATAAGCCGCGAAGCTGACATTGCTTGAGCCATGGGCGTCCATGCCATCTGATGATCTACCGGCTTCGCGGCTCACGCCGCTCCTACAAGAGCCTGTGCTGATGACCTGCCGGCTTCGCGGCTTACGCCGCTCCTACAAAAGCCTTGTGTGCGGGCGGTGCCAGTACACTCGCACGGCATGCATACCCTTGAAGATCTCAAAAACGGCGCCCTCAACGGCGCCCAGACTGTTCGCCTGGTCAATCTGGGCCTGACCGAATTCCCGCAGGCGCTGTTCGCCCTGGCCGAAACACTGGAAGTGCTGGATCTGTCCGGCAACCAACTCAACTCGCTACCGGATGACCTGCGTCGGCTGCACAAGCTGCGCATCCTGTTCTGCTCCAACAACCCTTTTACGCAATTGCCAGCTGCGCTTGGCGACTGCGAGCAGCTGGAGATGATCGGCTTCAAGGCTTGCGCGATTACGCGTGTACCCGAGCGCAGCCTGCCAGCCCGGCTGCGCTGGTTGATCCTCACTGACAACCAGCTTCGCGAACTGCCGTCAGCGCTTGGCCAGCGGCCGCGACTGCAGAAGTTGATGCTTTCCTGCAACCAACTCACTGCCCTGCCCGATCTGAGCACCTGCAAGGCACTGGAACTGCTGCGGGTTGCCAGCAATCAGTTCGAGGAGGTTCCGGCAACATTACTCGCACTGCCGAACCTGGCGTGGCCGGCGCTGGCCGGCAATCCGCTGACCGCAGCAGCCGAACATGCTGCGCTGGCAGATGCGCATCACCATGCCATCCGCTACGACGAGCTCGATATGGGCGAGCTGCTGGGAGAAGGCGCCAGCGGCCATATCCATCGCGCAGCATTCAAGAACAGCGGCGAAACGATTGCCGTCAAAGTGTTCAAGGCGGCATTTACCAGCGATGGCACACCGCAGTCGGAGCTCGCTGCAGGTCTGGCCGCCAGCGGCCACCCGAACCTGCTTGTACCGCTGGCGGTGGTTGAAGGCCACCCCGAAGGTCGCTTGGCAGTAGCGATGCCCTTGCTCCCACCGGTTTACGTCAACCTGGCCAGCCCACCCAGCCTTGCCAGTTGCACACGCGATGTCTATGCAGCGGACGCGCGCTTAACGCCTGCCATTGCCGAACGCCTGCTTGGCTGCATCCACTCAGCACTCACCCACCTGCATGCGCAGGGCGTGCTGCATGGCGACCTGTATGCCCACAACATCCTGTGGAACCCGGCCAGTGGCGAAGCGGTATTGAGCGACTTCGGCGCAGCAATGTTGAGCAGCAACCTGCCACCAGCAGATCGCGCGCATCTGCAGGCAGTCGAGTGGCGTGCGTTCGCGCACCTTGAAGATGAGATCAGAGTACGTACTGACAACTGACTGCAGACCTTTACTACTACTTGCGCGCATCCGCAACGCGCGTCTGGGCCCGCGCACACGCACTCAGTGCGTGCTGACGCCAGTTGGCCACTCGCAAACGCGTGTCAACCGCGCCTTTTGCACTCGCCAGTCTGGGATCGCGCAGATCAAAGAGAAATCGCAGAAAACAAAAAAGCCCTGATTTCTCAGGGCTTTTTGCTTACTACTTGGAGGCCTGGGTCGGAATCGAACCGGCGTACGCGGATTTGCAATCCGCTGCATAACCACTCTGCTACCAGGCCAAACTATTGCACCGCCGAAGCACTACACCGCCTCGACATGAAAAGACCCCGCTGCGGGGGCCCTTTCCGATTTGGAGCGGGAAACGAGACTCGAACTCGCGACCTCAACCTTGGCAAGGTTGCGCTCTACCAACTGAGCTATTCCCGCGGTGTGGGCGAATCATACAGACTTCGGCAGGGGCGCGCCAGCGCTTTTTAACAATTCCTTTCACATAGGCTGGATGGCTGTCTGCGTCGGCTCTGCAATCCCTGTAGAGCCGAGCCATGCTCGGCTGGGGCTTTACCGGGAAGGCCCCAGCCGAGCATGGCTCGGCACTACAGTTTTAGCCCCTCTCCCGCTTGTGGGAGAGGGGTTGGGGTGAGGGGAGCTTTACGCTGGTAAAGCCCTTGCCGAGCATGGCTCGGCACTACATGTGTGTGCTGCCTGCAGCTTGGGCGGAGCTGGCGTACCATCGCGCCTCCGCCGCATCACCTGCTCCAGCCTGTTCCGATGACCCAGCAATCACACCGCGTGCAAGGCCTCAACAATGATGAAGTGGCCGCCGACTGGCCCGCCATCGAAGTGGCTGAACTTGCATGGCTACGTGATCACTACCCGCAGCTGAATGCCGGCAGTGCCCTGCTTTGGCACAGTCCGCGACCGATGTCGGCCGCCGCGATTGTCACCGGCCCGTACGGCAATGTCTTCATCAAACGGCATCACCAACTGGTGCGTAGTGCTGCCTGTCTGCAGGAGGAGCACCGGTTCATCACCCATCTCGCCAATGCAGGGGTTCCGGTTGTCCAGCTCCTGCGCAACCATCACGGCGAAACCGTCATCGAACATGGCGACTGGACCTACGAGCTGTACGCCGTGGCCGATGGACAGGACCTGTACCGGGATGACCCATCGTGGACGCTGCTGACCGAAGTCGAACGCGCGCGCGCTGCCGGCCGCATGCTGGCCACCCTGCACCACGCCTCCTCCAGCTATGACGCGCCCCAGCGCAGCACCCACCTGCTGGTCGCACGTGATGAGCTGATCCGTGCGGAAGACCCGATCGCGGCCCTCAAAGCCGATCTCTGCAACCGACCCGGTCTGGCCCGCTACTTGTCGCGCATTCCTTGGGAGCAACAACTGCAGCGCAGCGTCATGCCTTGGCACATCGGCCTGGCAGCACGCCTACAGGCCGAACCTCGGCTCTGGGCACACAACGACTGGCATGTCTCCAACCTGCTGTGGGGCCATGGTGAGAATGCGATGGAAGTCAGCAGCGTGCTCGACTTCGGCCTGGCCTCCCCTACCAGCGCGCTGTTCGATCTGGCGACGGCCATCGAACGCAACGCCATCGCATGGCTGGAACTGGAGCGCGGCGCCGAGGCGGTACGCATCGATATCGCATTGGCCGTGCTCGACGGCTACCGCGAAGTACTGCCGCTGTCGGCCGAACGGGTACACCTGCTGGCCGACCTGTTGCCCATGGTGCATTTCGACTTTGCACTGTCCGAAGTCGATTATTTCGAAGGTGTCACCGGCTCTACCGCCAATGCCGATGTCGCCTGGCAGCCATTCATGCTTGGCCACCCCGAGTGGTTCGCCAGCCAGCAAGGCCAGACCTTGTTGCAGGCCCTGCACGCCGCCGCCTGAAGCGGCTCGACTCGCAAATCATTCGCATTTGTAGTGAAATGGCGCCCTGAAGCGGGGGTGCCTGGATTTGCCAGGCTGAGAGAGTCCCTTGGAACCTGATCCGGTTTGCACCGGCGTAGGGAGCTTTGAGCAGCAGCCGTCGCGCCGTCATTGGCGCTGCGCATGCGCGCCTTCGCTTCGTCTCCCTTGTTGCCTGAAGACGAATCGAATGAACCGCTGCCTGCGCCCCACGCTGTTGTCTCTCGCCCTGAGCACCGCCCTGCCGCTGTACGCCAGCGACACCGGCCTCGATGCGGCTGCCGAACACTCCCCCACCGAACTGGCCGCCGTACGTGTGCAGGCCCGCCAGCCGGACGCGGACAACTCCCGCGCCAACAGCTTTGGCAGCGGCGACTGGAAAAGCACGCCGGCATCGATGAACGTGCTGGACCGCGACTTCCTCGACCACCAGCAGGTGCGCTCGCTGTCCGAACTGGCCAGCAATGACGCCTCGCTGGGCGATGCCTATGCTCCGGTCGGCTACTACCAGAACGTCGCCATCCGTGGCTTCGCGCTGGATACGGCCACCGGTTATCGCTTCAACGGCATGTCGATTGCCGGCGAACAGCGCCTGGCACTGGAGAACCTGCAGTCAGTGGAAGTCCTCAAGGGCGAAGCCGGCCTGGCCGCTGGCGTCATGGCACCCGGCGGCATCATCAACTACGTCGGCAAGCGGCCGGCGGAAGTACGCACCGTCACCCTCGGCACCGACAACGAAGGCTCGCGCTATGCCGCCATCGACGTCGGCCATTGGCTGACCCCGCGCATCGGCCTGCGCTTCAACGCAGCGTGGGACGACAGCGCGTCCTATATCGAACATGCCGATGGCCGCCGCAACTTCTACTCGCTTGCAACCGACTGGCTGATCGGCGAGCGCGGCAAGCTCGAAGTGGATGCCAACTACCAGACCAGCGCGCAGCGCTCGGCTTCCGGCTACCAGCTGCTGGGCGGAAGCGAACTGCCGACCGGCGTGGACCGCGAGCAGTTGCTCGGCTACCAGCCGTGGCAGAAGCCGGTAGGCATCGCCAGCACCAATATCACCGCATTGCATACCTACGACTTCAATGCGAACTGGCAGTCGCGGGTGGCCGTCAGCCACAGCCGCACGGTGATCGACGACAACGTCGCCTTCGCCTATGGCTGCTACTACGCCGCCGAGTGTGCCGATGGCAGCGTGCCCGGCAATTACTTCGCCCCCAACGGCGACTACGACATCTATGACTACCGCAGCCCGGACGACACCCGTCGCAACCAGGAACTGCGCGCCGAGCTGCGCGGCAGCTTCGACACCGGCAGCATCGGCCATCAACTGACCATCGGTGCCGACCAGTTCCGCCGCACCGTGGACAAGCGCCGTAACGTCAACGAATACGTCGGCACCGTCAACATCCACGACAAGCAGCTGCCAGTATTCGATCCCTCGCCGCTGATGCCCGGCGCCTCCGCACGTCGCCTGGACAGCCGCCAGACCGCCGTCTTCGCACTGGACCGCATCCAGCTCAATGACGACTGGCAATGGCTGGCCGGCGGCCGCTACGTGCGCCTGGACGAACGCGCCTACGACAAGCGCGGCAACCCGCAACGTCGCAGTCGCCTGTCGCGCTTTCTGCCGCAGACCGCGCTGATGTGGAAAGCCAGCGACAACATCAATGCCTACGCCAGCTATGTCGAAGGCATCTCGCTCGGCCAGGAAGCACCGTTCTGGACCGCCAACGCCGATACCTTCCTGCCGGCAGTGCAGTCGCGCCAGCTCGAAGTCGGCGTGAAGTACGCCAGCAGTGACCAACTGACCCTGGGCGCGGCACTGTTCCGCACCACCCAGCCCTACCAGTACGCAAAGCCCGACGACAGCGATGTCGGCTACACCTTCGTCGAGGAAGGCAAGCAGGCGCACATCGGCCTGGAGCTGACCGCCAACGGCCAGCTCACCGATGCACTGCAGATCACCGCCAGCGCCAGCGTGTTGCAGGCGCGCGCGCGCGACACCGGCACGCCAAGCTACGAAGGCCATCAGCTGGTCAACGTTCCCAAGCTGCGCACCAGCGTGCACCTGAGCTATGCACTGCCCTTCGTTGAAGGGATGGACCTGACCGGTGGCTGGCGTTACGCCTCGGCCAACACCGCACGCGCTGATGGTGCGGTACGTGCACCGAGCTACAACGTGTTCGACGCCGGGCTGCGCCTCAAGCACCAGCTGCAAGGTCACGCCGTCAGCTGGAACCTGTCGGTGGACAATGTATTCAACCGCTTCTACTGGCGCGATACCGGCAGCAGCATGGGCGATTACTACCTGTTCCCGGGCGCACCGCGACAGGCTCGCGTGTCGGTGAGCTTCGCGCTGTGAACAGCGCAACGCTCGAATGGTCGGCCGCGCTATGCAGCATTCTCGGCGTCTGGTTGATGGCGCAACGGCGAATGGTTGCATGGCCGGTCGGCCTGTTGTCGGTTGCACTGTATGCATTGGTGTTCGCCGAGGCCAAGTTGTACTCGGACACCTTGCTGCAGCTCGCCTTCGCCGTTTTCCTGGTCTACGGCTGGATCAACTGGCGGCGCCACGCCGCCGACGAAGGCAGCGTGCGCATCGTGCCCTTGTCGCGCAGCAAGATGCTGCGTGACCTGGGTATTGGCTTGCTTGGCGGCATCGCACTCGGCGCCGGCATGCACAACTTCACCGACGCATCACTGCCGTGGCTGGATGCGATGCTGACCGGATTGAGCCTGGTCGCGCAGTGGTGGCAGGCACGCCGTCACACCGCCACCTGGTGGCTGTGGATCGCAGTCGACGTGGTCTACGTGGGCGCGTATCTGTTCAAGTCACTGCATGTGACTGCGGCGCTGTACGTGTTCTTCCTCGGCCTTGCCGTGGTCGGGCTGCGTGCATGGACTGCAGCGGCCCATACTCCGACCGCGGAACCCGCTGCGCACGGCGCGCACTGAGCGCTCCGTCGCATCGCCACTGCTGCCGGCACCGGCAGCGGTGGCTGCAGGCAAAAACACTGGACAATAAAAAAGCCCCGTCAGGGGCTTTTCTTTACCTGCAGATATCACATGGAATCTGCTGGTCATTATCTGGAGCGGGAAACGAGACTCGAACTCGCGACCTCAACCTTGGCAAGGTTGCGCTCTACCAACTGAGCTATTCCCGCGGATTGAATGCAGCACCTGCCGAGCAGAGCACCAACATTCGAGATGTATCGCAAGACTGGAGCGGGAAACGAGACTCGAACTCGCGACCTCAACCTTGGCAAGGTTGCGCTCTACCAACTGAGCTATTCCCGCAGGCTTGCTACATCTATTTACTCATCAAGCCACGAATGAACACGGATCGATGTTTGAAACTGGAGCGGGAAACGAGACTCGAACTCGCGACCTCAACCTTGGCAAGGTTGCGCTCTACCAACTGAGCTATTCCCGCTTGGGAGGCGAAATTCTACATGCATTGGGCGCAGTGTCAACAGCCTGTTCACTTTTTAACTGCGCCATTCCTTGCGGCTTTTTCATCTTCACGCAGGCTCGGCCAAGCCGCACGCAGGTACTGCAAGGCAGACACCAGAGTCAGCAAAGCGGCGATGGCCAACATCCAGTCACCAATATGGAAAACCGGCTCGCCCATCCAGATGGTCTTGTACGAGGTATTGGGCGACACGGAGTACAACAGACACAGCAACGCCACCATCTGCGCGGTGGTCTTGACCTTGCCGATCATCGCCACCCGCACCTTGGCGCGCTGGCCGATCTCGGCCATCCACTCGCGCAATGCCGAAACCGCGATTTCACGGCCCACGATCACCGCCGCCCAGAACGCCATCCACGGCGTCGGGTGCCCCTGCACGATCAGGAACAAGGCCACCGCCACCATCAACTTGTCCGCCACCGGGTCCAGGAACGCGCCGAACGCCGAATGCTGCTCGTACTTGCGCGCCACCCAGCCGTCCAGCCAATCGGTGATCGCCGCCAGGCCGAAAATCGCCGCCGAGGCGAAATTGGTCCAGGCGTAGGGCAGGTAGAACACCAGCACCAGCACCGGGATCATCAGGATCCGCAGCAGCGTCAGCCAGGTGGGGATGGTCAATTTCATTACAACATTACTCCGCTGCCGAATCGGGTACCGACAGACCATGAAGGTTAGCGTAGATACGCGCAGCGAGGGCGGCATTGATGCCTTCCACGCGGGCGATTTCAGCCTCGCCCGCGGCTTTCAGGCCGGCAATGCCGCCGAAATGCTTGAGCAGACTGGCGCGCCGACGCGGGCCGATACCGGGAATATCCTCGAGCTTGCTGGTCATGCGTGTCTTCTGACGACGCCCGCGGTGGCCGGTAATGGCAAAGCGATGGGCCTCGTCACGCACCTGCTGGATGAACTGCAGGGCCGGTGACGCCGCGCCGGGGCGCAGCTCACGACCATCGGGCAGCACCAGTGCTTCATGGCCGGCACGGCGCTCCACGCCCTTGGCCACGCCCACCAGCATCACCCCTTCCACGCCCAGGTCAGCCAGCGCCGCCTGTGCCTGTGCCAACTGTCCAGCGCCACCATCGATCAGCAACACGTCCGGCAACACCCCGCCCTCTTCCACCGCACGGCGGAAGCGCCGGTCGATGGCCTGTCGCATGGCGGCGTAATCGTCGCCCGGCTCGATGCCGCTGATGTTGTAGCGCCGGTACTGCGCACGCACCGGCCCGGCCGCATCAAACACGACGCAGGAGGCCACCGTGGCCTCACCCATTGTGTGACTGATATCGAAACACTCCACGCGCCTGACCGGCTCAGCCAGCCCTAGCATCTCGCGCACCGCTTCACTGCGTGCCTGCTGCGCACCTGCGCTGTCCATCTCGGCGACCAGGGTGATCTGCGCATTGCGACTGGCCAGTTCCACGTAGCCGGCGCGTTCACCACGCACGTTCCACTTCAAGGCCACTTTCCGCTCGGCCGACGCGCTCAGCGCGGCCTCGATCATCTCCGCATCCGGAATCTGCCGATCCAGCAGCACTTCAGCCGGCGGCTCATGTTCGACGTAATACTGCGAGACAAACGCCGCCAACACTTCTTCGGCGCTGTCCTCGCCATTGGTGCGCGGGAAGAACGCACGCGTGCCCAGGTTGCGGCCATCGCGGAATGCGAGCAGCATCACGCAGGCGCTGGCACCCTGGGTTGCACAGGCCAGCACGTCCAGATCGGCGGCGCGTCCATCCACGTATTGGCGGTTCTGCATGCTGCGCAACGAAGCCACCAGATCACGCAACCGCGCAGCTCGCTCGAACTCCAGCGTATCGCTGGCCTGCTGCATCGCCTGCATCAGTTCTTCGGCGAGCTGATCGCTCTTGCCTTCCAGGAACATCGCCGCGCGTCGCACCGATTCATCGTATTCGGCCTGCGGCACCAGCTCCACGCAGGGCGCACTGCAACGACCAATCTGGTACTGCAGGCAGGGCCGTGAGCGGTTGCGGAACACGCTGTCCTCGCAGCTGCGCAGCTTGAACAGCTTGTGCATCAGGTTCAACGTTTCGCGCACCGCGCCAACGCCCGGATACGGACCGTAGTAGCGGCCCGGCACCGCTCGCGGGCCACGATGCAGGGCGATCCGTGGCCATTGCTCGCGGGTCAGCAGCACCTGCGGATAGGTTTTGTCGTCACGCAGCGAAACGTTGTAACGCGGGTTCAGCGACTTGATCAGCTGGTTTTCCAGCAGCAGCGCTTCAGCCTCGGTGCGGGTCACGGTGACATCCATCCGCGCCACCTGCGACAGCATCATCATGATGCGACGGCTCTTCGGCGAGCCATTGAAGTAGCTGCCCACGCGCTTGCGCAGCGCACCGGCCTTGCCCACGTACAGCAAGCTGTCATCGGCGGCGTACATCCGGTACACACCTGGCGCGGTACTCAGTGCCGCAGCGAAGGCCTTGCCATCGAATTCATTGGCAACTACGTCGGTCATCCTTCAATCGGTACTTCACTCAGTTCACCGCTGAGCGGATCAAAACGCAGCACCGCATGCGCATCGGTTTCGGCAATCCAGATGGCGCCCGCAGCTACTGCCAACGCAGCCGGGCCATGCAGACGGCGCGGCAGATTGACCGTGGACAGATCACCTCCGCCCAGGCGGAGGGTACGCAGCGAGCCATTGCCGGCATCGGCAATCCACAGCAGTGGCGAATCCGGCCCCATCGCCAGCGCCAACGGGTACTGCAGGCGCGCACGCAGGCGTGGGCCATCAACATTGCCCGACTCCCATGGCCCCTGCCCAACCAGGGTCTGCACCAGGTCGCCACGCAGCTGCACCGAACGGATCGCCGAACCCAGCGCATCGCACACGTACAGAGTCTGCTGGACCGCAACCAGGCTGCTGGGCTGCGCAAATGCGGCCAGATGACCACTGCCGTCACGCACTTCCATCGCACCGGCACCCGCCCGCCAACGCAGCTCGCGCGTGCCCAGGTCATAACTCCAGATGTGGTTGTCACCGGCCATCGCGATGTGGACCTGGTTGTCCGCCACAGCCACTGCCGCGGGGTGATTGAGCGGGCTGTCCCAGGGCTGGGCCAGCACGCCGGCACGCGGATCACCGGCACGGCCATTCCCGCACAAGGTCCCCACCTGTCCGCTGATCAGGTTGATGCTGCGCAGGGCGTGGTTGCCGGTGTCGGCCACATAAAGGCTCTCGCGCACCAGAGCCAAGCCCTGCGGGCGATTGAAGGCAGCTTCGCCGGTGCCGCCATTGATCAGGTCGGCGCTCCCCAGGCCGAACTGACGCAGAACGCGGCCGTCGTGGTTGCACTCGATAATTCGATGGTGGCCGGTGTCGGCCACGTACAGGCGATCTGCCGTTGCAACCAGTCCGCCCGGGAACAGCAGCGGCAGGCGCGGTTCGGCGTTGATCTCACGGATGCCGTAGGCATCGTCGTCCAGCGGACGCATCACGCCTTCGCCCAAGCCGTTCAAGGCCCGCTCCAAGTCGCCAGTCGCGCCCACCAGCCGCTCCTGCTCCTGCCCGTAAGCATCGAGCATCAGCAAGGTTGGCCAGGACTGCACCTCGAACCGGCGCCAGGCATCCCACTGCGCGTCCAGCACGATGGGGGCGCTGATGCCCTGCCTGCGCAGCAGCTTCAAGGCTTGCTGCGGCTCGCGTTCGAACTCGAAGCGCGGCACCTGCACCACCAGCAACTGTACCTTGCCAGGGTTGCGCGCCTGCCAGCGCACGACCTCGGCCAGCCGCTGCATGCACCACACCGAGGCGCCGTTGACGAACGCCAGCACCAGCGGACGGCCGCGCATGTCCTGCAGGGTCGCCGGCGCTGCGTTCAGCCATATCCCGGACGTGGGCAGTTCCGTTACGCGGTTTTCGTTCATGCAGGGATTATGCCGGAGTCGTCGCGCCGCGACAGGCGGCGCACTGTGGCCTGGGCCGCAGTATCGAGCAGTGCCCAGCTGTGCTCGAAATCTCTCACGCCGCCGTAATAGGGGTCAGGGACCTCATCGGTGCCGTCGATACCCGCCCATGGCAACCACAGTACCGCTCGCGTCTCCAGCCCGGTCGGCGCCAGCGCCTGTGCATCGCGCAGGTTGGCGCGGTCAGCACACAGGATAAGGTCGTATTCGTCGAAATCCTCGGCCCGCAGCTGGCGCGCGCGCTGGGCTGCGATCTCCACCCCGTGCTGGCGCGCACAGGCAACCGCGCGCGGGTCAGGCCCGCGCCCTGCATGCCAATGGCCCGAGGTCCCAGCTGAATCGACCTCGATCCAGCCGTCCAGCCCTGCCCCGGCAATCTTCGCGCGCAGAACACCCTCGCCCATTGGAGAGCGGCAGATATTGCCCAGGCAGACCACCAGCAGTTTCACCGTGAAGCCCTCATCTGCGCTTCGGCGCGATGCAGGTCTTCCCTGGTGTCGATCCCCGGCGGGAACGGCGCCGGTGACAAGCCCACTGCGATACGGAAGCCGGCCTCCAGCACCCGCAGTTGCTCCAGCGATTCGATCTGCTCCAGGTTACCGGGCGGCATGGCCGCGAACTGCTGCAGGAAACCTGCCCGGTAGCCGTAGATGCCGATATGCCGCAGCCACCGCCGCCCGGGCGGCAGCGCATCACGGCTGAGCGCAAAGCCATCGCGATGCCACGGAATCGGTGCCCGGCTGAAGTACAGGGCGTCGCCCTGCGCGTTGCTGACCAGCTTGACCACATTGGGATCAAACAGGGTCGGAGCATCTTCCACCAGCGTCGCCAGCGTCGACATCGGCGCGCCGCTGCCGGCAAGAATCGTCGCCACCGCCTGGATTCCCTCGGCCGGAGCGAACGGCTCATCGCCCTGCAGGTTCACCACGATCACATCATCGGCCCAGCCGGCCTGGCGCGCGCACTCAGCCAGACGATCCGTGCCGGAGGCATGCGCGGGATCGGTCATCGCGACGTGGATGCCGGGCAATCCCGCCACCGCCTCCGCGATACGCGCGTCATCGGTAGCCACCCAGACCTCGCGGGCACCTGCAGCCAGGGCGCGGCGCGCTACGTGCAGCACCATCGGCTCCCCGGCGATCAGCGCCAAGGGCTTGCCGGGCAAGCGGGTGGAGGCATAGCGGGCCGGAATGGCCACCACGAATTCGGGAACGTTACTCATCTCAACTCCTTCCAACACGCGCAACAACGGCATGCATCAACCGCGGGACAGCTTGCCCAGACGGTCGAGCAGGGCCACCCAGAACGCTGCCGGCAATTCGGCCTGCAGCGGCACAGCGTAATGCCACGCAGTGGCGAAACCCTGGCATTTGACTGCGTCTTTCTCGGTCATCAATACCGGCAGCTCGCTGCCGAAGGACAGATCTTGCGCTGTATAGCGATGGTGGTCGGCAAAGGCATGCGGCACCACGCCGATATCGCGGGTACGCAGCATCTGGAAAAACCGCTGCGGATTGGCGATACCGGCCACCGCGTGCACGCGCAGCCCAGCGAATGATTTCAACGGCTTGTCGCGACCACCCTTCAACGGACGCGCGACATCGATCGACAGGCGCATCGCCCATTCGCCAAAGCCGGAGTCGGCCGCCTGCTCGGCAGCATCACTGGTCTGGCCAAGATTGACCACGCGGAAGTCACAATGCGCGGCGCGTGCGACCGGCTCGCGCAGCGGCCCGGCCGGCAGCAACCGTCCGTTGCCATAGCGGCGCACTGCGTCCACCACTTCGATTTCGATATCGCGCGCCAACCGATAGTGCTGCAAGCCGTCATCGCAGACCACCACATCGCAACCGGCTTCCAGCAAGGCCTTGGCCGCCGCAACCCGGTCCTTGTCCACCCGCACCGGCACCCCGGTTTTCCAGGCGATCAGCACCGGTTCGTCGCCGCCCAATCCCACGTCCATGTCCGCGGTAACCCAGCGCGCCGTATCGGCCTCATCACGACCGTAGCCGCGACTGGCAACACCGGGCTTCCAGCCGGCTTCACGCAGGCGATTGACCAGCGCGATGGTCAGCGGCGTCTTGCCGGTACCTCCGGCGGTGATGTTGCCAACCACGATCACCGGCAACGGCACCTGCCGGGCACGCAGCCAGCCGCGCCGGTACAAGCCGCGCCGCAGAGCGGTTACCGCGCCATACAGTGGCGCCACCAGCCGTGCCGGCAGCGGCACCGGCGCATCGCCATACCAGTAGGCCGGCGTTTGCGGTCCTTGCTTGGCCATCATTCGGGCCTATCGCGGAACTGCATGCTATGCAGGTGCTCATACAAACCGCCCAGTGCCAGCAACTCAGCGTGGGTACCACGCTCGACGATGCGCCCCTGGTCCATCACCAGCACCTGATCGGCGTGTTCAATGGTGGACAGACGATGGGCAATGACCAGCGTGGTGCGGTCGGGCATCAGCTTCTGCAGTGCGTCCTGCACCAACCGCTCGGATTCGTTGTCCAGCGCAGCGGTGGCTTCGTCCAGGATCAGGATGGGCGCATCCTTTAGCATTGCGCGGGCAATCGCCAGGCGCTGGCGCTGGCCGCCGGACAGGCGACTGCCCTTGGCCCCTACCGGCGCATCCACGCCCTGCGGCAACTGCTCGACGAACTCACTGGCGTTGGCACCATCAATGGCCTGCTGCAGCTGCGCGTCGCTGCGCTCCTGCAACTCACCATAGGCGACGTTCTCGGCGATGCTGCCATTGAACAAGGTCACCTGTTGGCCCACCAGCGCAATCTGCCGACGCAGATCGGCCAGCTTGTAGTCCTGCAACGGATGACCATCCAGCAGGATCTGTCCGGCCTCGATTTCGTAGAAGCGCGGGATCAGCTTGATCAAGGTCGACTTGCCACTGCCGGAGCGGCCAACAATGGCCGTCACAGTGCCCGGCTTGGCAATGAAGCTGATGTCTTCCAGCGCAGGCTTGGTCTGCCCCGCATAACGGGCAGTAACGTGGCGGAACTCCAGCAGGCCGCTGGCGCGCTGCAGTGGCAGGCTGCCGCGGTCCACTTCGTCCTGCGCATCCAGGACATGGAACAGACGCTGCGCCGAAGCGATGCCACGTTGGGTCATGTTCTGCACATTGGTCAGCTGCTTCAGTGCCGGAATGATCGCCAGCATCGCCATCAGCAGGCCGACGAAGTCGCCCACCGTCAAACGCCCGGCAGCGGCCTCGTGCCCAGCGATAAGCAGCAGGGCAGCCAACCCGACCGCACCGATCAACTGCACCATGCTGGAAGAAATGCTGCGCGTCGCTTCGACCTTCATCGCCAGCCGCAGGTTGGTATTGGCCAACCCCTTATAGCGATCCAGTTCAGCCGGCTGCGCACCGTAGATCTTCACTTCCTGGTGGCTGGACAGGGCTTGATCGGCGGCCTGCAGCAGATCCGCGCCGCTTTCCTGGATGCGGTGACTGATGCGCCGGTAACGCTTGGCCACGATGTTCATTACCCAGGCCAGTGGCGGTGCCAGCACGAAGATCGCAAGCGTCACCTGCCAGCTGTAATACAGCATCACCGCCAGCGAACCCAACGCCTGCAGTGATTGCTGCAGCACGACCTTCATTGCATCGATGGCAGCCTGCGCCACCTGATCGCTATCCGAGCCCAGCCTTACCAACATGGAGGGCACTGGCTCGGAGTCGAAACGCTGCCCTGGCAGCCGCAGATACTTGCCCAGCACCAGCACCCGGAAATCACGGGCGATGCTGCGTGCAGCCTTGCCCATGCCGATATCGGTCAGATAACCAGCCACACCACGCAACAGGAACAAACCAATGACCGCCAAAGGCATCCATTGGTTGATGTCTTTCGGGTTCACCAGACTATTGGTGATCGGGCTCATCAGGACCAGGAAACCACTGCCTGCGGCCGCCTCGATCAGCATGCCAAGGCCCGCCATCAACAACAGCGGCCGATAGGGTTTGGCGGAGGCAAGCAAGCGCCTGTAGATCTTCCAGGCCGAGTCGTTGTCACTCATTGTTTGGCTTCCGGTGCGGTTGCAATCGCGATCCGGCGGAAACCGAGCTGACCGAGGGCATCCTGCGCGGTGACCACGGCCTGGTACGGCGTACGTGCGTCAGCGCGCAGCAACACGCTCTGCTCGCGGTCAGTGCCGGCCAGCTGGGCAATGATCTGCTTCAGCGATTCGATATCGGTGCGCAGCACTTCCTGATCATTGACGAAGTAGCGGCCGTCGGCATTGACCAGCACGCTCAGCGAAGTCTGCGGCGCGCTCGTCTTCTGGTCGCTGGCCGTGGGCAGCTGCACCTGCAGCGTCGAGCGCGCATCAAAGGTGGTGGTGACCACGAAGAAAATGATCAGCACCAGAATCACATCGATCAGGGGCACCAGATCGATATGCGGCTCGTCTTGTGTGCGATTGTTACCAATCCGCATGGAGTCAGGCCTTCTCGGTTGCCGTCGGACGCGGCGCAGCAGCCTTGCTGGCAGCCATGACCGCCGGGCGACCATCAAGTGCATCCAGCAGCGCGCTGGCTTCCTGCTCCATCTCGATCACGTAGCCATCGATCAGGCCACGGAAATAACGATGGAACATCAAGGCCGGGATCGCGACCATCATGCCGGTCGCGGTACACACCAGCGCCTTGCCGATACCGCCAGCGAGCTGGCCCACATCGCCCACACCGTGATCGAGGATGCCGAGGAACATCTGGATCATGCCGACTACCGTACCCAGCAGGCCCAACAACGGACCAGCCGAGGCGATGGTGCCCAGCGCATTGAGGAAACGGCCCATCCGGTGCACCAGGTGGCGACCGGTGTCTTCGATGCGCTCGCGGATCTGGTCGCGCGGGCGGTTGCGCGCCTCGAGCGCCGCAGCCAACAACGCACCCAGCGGCGAGTTTGCCCGCAGGGAGTCGATATGCGAAGCATCCAGCTTGCCGCGCGCAGCCCAGTTGCGGACTTCCTGCCCCAGTCCCGGCGGCAACACCTCGTTACGCCGCAGGCTCCAGAAACGCTCCAGGACGATTGCCAAGGCCAGCACGCCCAACAGCAGCAACGGCACCATCGGCCATCCGCCGGCTTTGACCAATTCCCACACGTTTCAACCCTCCGGCGCCGCGGCCGCGTATTTGATGTCAGATAGGATAGCAGCCGCCCGCGCCCGCTCAGCGGCGTCCCACGACCTTGAGCGCCAGATTCTGCGCTCACGCAGCTGCAAGCCCCGCTTGCCCAGCCAGACATGCAGCGCCCCGCTCCCCGCCGTGGTCAGCACCTCGGCCCCGGAGCGCTGCCAGCGGGCCACCACGTCACCGCGCGGGTGGCCGAAGCGATTGCCATGGCCACTGGAGATCAGCGCCAGCCGCGCGTCGGTTGCCGCGACGAAACGATGGCTGGAGGACCCGCCGCTGCCGTGGTGGCCAACCAGCACAACATCCGCCCGCAACTTTGCCGGTATGTGCTTGAGCAGGCGCTGCTCAATCACCTCACCGATATCGCCAGTCAACAACGCGGCCCCGTGCGCGCCCTGCACCCGCAGCACGCAACTGGACTCGTTCCCCAGATACGGGAAGGCCGGCGTGGGGTGCAGGAATTCAAACGTCACGCCGTCCCAGCGCCAGACCTGGCCTGCCGCGCAGGCCATTCCCGCCCCGCCCGCGTCCAACGCCAGGCCAGGCGGCATCAGGACCGCTGCCGGCGGCAGTGCGGCCTGCACCGCCGGCAATCCCCCCGCGTGATCATGATCGCCGTGGCTGATCACCAGCCGATCAAGACGCCGTACACCCAAGGCACGCAGCGCTGGCACCACCACGCGTTCACCGGCATCGAAACCATCGGCTACCGCGGGTCCGCTATCAAACAGCAAGGTGTGGTGACGGGTACGCACTACCACCGCCAAGCCCTGCCCCACATCCAAGGTGACCAGCTCGAACTCGCCCGGCCCAGGCCTGTCCCACGACGGCACGCACAGCGGCAGCCAAAGCAAGGCGGCAACGCACTTGCCGGGAGTCCCGACTGGCAACAACAGCCAGACCGCGCCGAGCAACGCCAACGGCACTGCAAACCACGCCGACTCCGGCAACCACCACAGTGAATAGCGACTACTACCCAACACCTCGAACAGCGGCCAACTCAGATCGAAACACCACGCCGACGCACGCCAGGCCAAACTTCCCGCTCCTGCAAAGATCGCTTCCAGCGCGGTACCCACCAACGCCAAGGGCACCACCACCAGACTCCACCAGGGAATCGCCACGAGATTGGCCGCGGGCCCGATTGCCGAAGCCTGGCCAAACAGCATCACCGTCAGCGGCAACAACCCCAGTGTTGCCACACGCTGCGCCGACAGGAAGCCCCAGAACCAATGCGCGCGCTCAGGCAGGCACCACAACAACCACGCCACCCCGGCAAAGCTGAGCCAGAACCCCGCCGTCAACACCGACAGCGGCGCCGGGATCAACACCGCCAAGGCTGCCAGCGCCAGCGCACCTGCCACATCCACCGGCCTGCGCCCGAGCCGCGCCAGCACCACCACCGCAACCATCAGCACGGTGCGAACCGTCGGCAAGCCGAATCCGGCCACCGCCGCGTAGACTGTTGCGCCGGCCAGTGCGCCAATGGCGACTGCCTGCGGACGCGGACAATACCGGCCAAACCACGGCAGCAGCCGCCAAACCCCAGCCACCAGCCATGCCGTGCATAGCGCCACCATTCCGACGTGGAACCCCGAAATCGCGATGAGATGGGTCAGCCCGGTCGCCCGCAGCACCTGCCAGTCCGCCTCACCCAGCCCACGGGTATCGCCCAGCGCCAAGGCCTGCACGTAACGCGACGATGTAGCCGGCACCTGCGTAGCAATACGTGCGGCCATGCGTTCACGCCATGCAACCAGACCCGTGGCAGTCGACAGCCGTTGCGGTATTGACGACTGGCGGACGACGCCACTGGCGGCAACGCTTTGCGCCAGGGCATGTTTCTCTGCATCGAAGCCACCGGGGTTGGCCAAGCCGCGCGGGGCGCGCAGCCGTAGGTTCATCCGCCAACGCTCGCCCGCGTGCACCTGCATGCGCGCGCCTGGCTCTTTCGCGCCGAAGTCGTCGTACCAGGACACCTGCAGCAATCGTCCGCGCAGGTCTACAGGCAAGTCATTGCTGGTATCCAGACGCAGCTGGAATCGGGTGCGGCGGACTTCGTGCTGGGGAAGCGCGCTTACAACACCAGTCAGGGTGAGTTCCTGCCCTTCCCTTGCCGCTGCCAACTGTTGATCCAGACCCCAGCCTGCATGAAGGCAGGTCCAGCCCAACCCGGCCAGCAATGCCCCCAGCCAGCGCCAGCGCGGGCTTGCGAGCCATAGCAGGATTCCCGCCAGTAAGGCGATCCAGCGCAGGGCTGCCGGAGGTAAAGCAGGCGCAAGGATCGCGGTGCAGATGCCGGCCAGAAAGAAGGTCGCCACGGCCTTGCCCGCGACAGCGATGTTTCGCCGGCTGGGTAGCGGGCAAACCGTGTCTGGTTGAACTGCCATATTCGTATCCGTTTACGCCGTGATCAATGCTGGCAGACGGATGCCAGCGCTCCATCGGCGGAAGCGGGTAATGACGGCTCAGGATTGGCAGGCGGCGACTGTAGAACGTAGCCATGCTGCGCTTGGGCATTGCCGGGAAAGCTCCACCTGTAGTGCCGAGCCATGCTCGGCAGGGGCATCGCCGGGAAAGCTCCACCTGTTGGTGCCGAGCCATGCTCGGCAGGGGCATTATTCGAAAAGCTCCTGCCGAGCGTGGCTCGGCACTACATGGCATTGCTGGGGAAGCCCCTGCCGAGCACGGCTCGGCACTACATGGCATTGCTGGGGAAGCCCCTGCCGAGCGTGGCTCGGCACTACTAGGCATTGCTGGGGAAGCCCCTGCCGAGCACGGCTCGGCACTACAAGGCATTGCTGGGGAAGCCCCTGCCGAGCGCGGCTCGGCACTACTAGGCATTGCTGGGGAAGCTCCTGCCGAGCATGGCTCGGCACTACATCGGCGTTTTTCAGGCAAAAGAAAAGCGGGCACGAGGCCCGCTTTTCTTCTCAGCGATACAACACCGCAGCCTTATTCGGCCGAGGTGCCCTCGCCTTCTTCAACGGCCTTCATCGACAGGCGGATACGGCCCTGCTTGTCGACTTCCAGCACCTTGACCTTGACCAGATCGCCTTCCTTCAACACGTCGCCAACCTTCTCGACGCGGTCGCTGGAAATCTGCGACACGTGGACCAGACCGTCCTTGCCCGGCAGGATGGTGACGAATGCACCGAAGTCCATGATCTTGGCGACCTTGCCTTCGTAGATGCGGCCCGGTTCGACGTCCGAGGTGATCTGCTCGATGCGTGCCTTGGCGGCCTGGGCAGCGGCGTTGTTCACCGAAGCGATGGTGATGGTGCCATCGTCCTGGATGTCGATCTGGGTGCCGGTTTCCTTGGTGATTGCCTGGATGGTGGAACCACCCTTGCCGATCACTTCGCGGATCTTGTCCGGGTGGATCTTGATGGTCAGCAGACGCGGCGCGTAGTCCGACAGCTCGGCACGCGGGGTGGTCAGGCCGTGGGCCATTTCACCCAGGATGTGCAGACGGCCAGCCTTGGCCTGCTGCAGTGCCTGCTTCATGATCTCTTCGGTGATGCCTTCGATCTTGATATCCATCTGCAGGGCGGAGATGCCCTCGGCGGTACCAGCGACCTTGAAGTCCATGTCGCCCAGGTGATCTTCGTCACCCAGGATGTCGGACAGGACGACGAAACGCTCGCCTTCCTTGACCAGGCCCATGGCAATACCGGCAACCGGCGACTTGATCGGCACGCCGGCGTCCATCAGGGCCAGCGAGGAACCGCAGACCGAAGCCATCGACGAGGAGCCGTTGGATTCAGTGATTTCCGACACCACGCGAATGGTGTACGGGAAGGCTTCCAGCGACGGCATCACAGCCAGCACACCGCGCTTGGCCAGACGGCCGTGGCCGATTTCACGACGCTTCGGCGCACCGAAACGACCGCACTCACCGACCGAGTAGGGCGGGAAGTTGTAATGGAACAGGAAGTTTTCCTTGTACTCACCGGCAACGGCGTCGATCACCTGGCCATCACGGGCGGTGCCCAAGGTGATGGTCACGATGGCCTGGGTCTCACCACGGGTGAACAGCGCCGAGCCGTGGGTACGCGGCAGCACGCTGGTCTTCACGGCGATCGGGCGGACGGTGTCCAGCGCACGGCCGTCGATGCGGACCTTGGTGTCCAGCACCGAGTTACGCATGGTGCTGTATTCCAGCTCGCCGAACTCCTTCGACAGCTCGGCCGAGTTCCAACCTTCAGCGGCAACGCGGCCAGCCAGGGTCTCGACCACGTCCTTCTTGATCGCCGAGATGGCGTCACGACGCTGCAGCTTGTCACGCACCTGGAAGGCTTCGCCGAGCTTGCCGCCGACGGCTTCCTGCAGCGCGCTGATCAGCGCGGTGTTCTTGGCCGGGGCAACCCAATCGCTCGGCTTGGTGCCGGCTTCAACGGTCAGTTCGTTGATCGCGTTGATGACCTTCTGCATTTCGCGGTGACCGAAGGTCACGGCGCCCAGCATCACGTCTTCGGACAGCAGCGCGGCTTCGGATTCCACCATCAGCACGGCATTGGCGGTACCAGCGACCACCAGCTCCAGCTGCGATTCCTTCAGCTCCGACACGGTCGGGTTGAGGATGTACTGGCCGTCCTTGTAACCGACCTTGGCAGCGCCGATCGGGCCCTTGAACGGGGTGCCGGCCAACGACAGTGCGGCCGAAGCACCGATCAGGGCAGCGATGTCGCCGTCCACTTCCGGGTTCAGCGACATCACCGTGGCGATGATCTGAACTTCGTTCTTGTAGTCTTCCGGGAACAGCGGACGGATCGGGCGATCGATCAGACGCGAGATCAGCGTCTCCTTCTCGGTCGCACGGCCTTCACGCTTGAAGAAGCCACCCGGGATACGGCCACCGGCGTAGAACTTTTCCTGGTAATCAACGGTCAGCGGGAAGAAGTCCTGGCCTTCGCGCGCGCTCTTGGCGGCGACGGCAGTGACCAGCAACACGGTGTCGTCCATCTTGACGATGACTGCGCCGCCGGCCTGACGGGCGACTTCGCCGGTTTCAAGCGTGACGGTGTGTTTGCCGTACTGGAAGGTTTTGGTGATTTTTGCCACGGGGGATCCTTGAAATGCTTTCTTCGATTGGTCCGTTGCCAACCCATGCCGGCAGCGGCTGGCCGGGCGGTTCCGGCCGGTCTACTACGATTTTGAAGCTCTAAAAACAAAGCCGCGGCGCATCGCTGCGCCGCGGCGGGTATCGATTAGCGGCGCAGGCCGAGCTTTTCGATCAATGCTTTATAGCGTGCGACATCCTTGTTCTTCAGGTAGTCGAGCAGGCTACGGCGGCGGTTGACCATCTGCAGCAGACCACGGCGGCTGTGGTGATCCTTCTTGTGTTCCTTGAAGTGGCCGGTCAGCAGTTCAATGCGAGCGGTCAGCAGGGCGACCTGGACTTCCGGTGAGCCGGTGTCAGCAGCGCCGCGCTTGTTTTCTTCAATGACTTTCTGGGTGTCGATCGACATGGTTTTTCTCTTCAGATGCGGGGCCGGCAGGAACGTCTCATGACGCACCGCACAGCTCGCCGATTAATAGGCTGCCCACCGGGGCGGACAGTTGCCCTTTCTAGGGCCGCAAAATTGTAACGGTCACAACCATCCGGGACAAGGCGGGAATGGTCTTGAAGGCACTGCCCGCCGCTGCCCGTTCAGAGATTGAAGCGGCGCTGCGGGCCAAGCCGCCCACCCTCTTCCACCTGCCCCAGGCCCAGCGGCTGCCCGCTTTCGCCGTAAACCACCACCAGGCCCACCGGCCAAGCCGAATTGCGCAAGCGCTGGCCGAGGCAGAACCGGGCCGCCTGGGCAGCATCCAGCTCAACCCTGGCGAACTGACTCAAGCCCTGCTCGATAGGCAACAGCCAATCCAACAGCGCGGCTTCGTCACCGGATTCAGCTACTGCGCGCAGCGCATCCAGGCCAATCATCTTCGGCGTCATGAATGGCTCCACCCACAGCCGCCGCAGCGCGGTGACATGCGCGCCACAGCCCAGCAGTTCGCCCAGGTCGCGGGCGATGCTGCGGATATAGGTCCCCGAACCGCAGGTCACGCGCAGCGACAGGCACTCGCCTTCACGCGCCAGCACCTCTATGGCCTGAACATGCACTTCACGTTCGGGCGCCTCGATGGTCTCGCCGCGGCGAGCCTTGGCGTACAACGGCTCGCCCCCCTGCTTCAGCGCTGAATAGATCGGCGCCCGCTGCAAGATGGTGCCAGTCAGGCTAGCCAGGGCCGCCTGCAACTGCGCATCGCTGAAATCAGGTACCGGCCGCTCGCGCAGCACCGCGCCATCGGCATCATCGGTATCGGTGGTGCTGCCCAGCCGGATTTCAGCGTCATAGGCCTTGGCCGAACCCAGCAGCAGACCGGCGATCTTGGTCGCCTCGCCAAAGCACAACGGCAGCAAGCCCGTGGCCAGCGGATCGAGGCTGCCGGTATGACCACCCTTTTCGGCGCGGAACAGACGACGCGCAACCTGCAGCGCCGTGTTGGAGCTCATGCCAGCCGGCTTGTCGAGCAGAACGATGCCATCCAGGCGGCGGAATTGGATTCGGGGACGCATGCAACACCATAGGGAGGCCGGCGCGAACTCAGCGCACCTGGCAGGAAACGGGAAAGCTGCCTGCGCCATCGTGCACAGGCCAGACATGACAACAGCCCTTTCGGGCTGCTGCGATTACGCTTTATCGGGGTCTTTGTTGGCGTCGGACTCAGGTTCCGGCGGCGGCACAAGATCACGCAGCAGATTGTCGATGCGCTCGCCACGGTCGACCGAGTCGTCGTAGTGGAAATGCAGCTCCGGCACATGCCGCAACTTCATCGCCTTGGCCAGCGACATACGCAGCTCAACCGTCAGCTCGCGCAACCCTTTCATCGCCTCATCCGCACGTTCCGGCATCAGCGCGGTCACGAAGATCTTGGCGTGGGCCATGTCACGGGTGACTTCCACGTCCGACACACTGACCGAAGGCAGGCCGAATTCACGCACGGCGGCATGCACCAGCGTGCCCAGATCACGGCGGATCTGCGCAGAAACACGGTCGGTACGATGGAAAGTCTTAGGCATCAGGCAAGTATCAGCAATAAAGAGTGAATTTCAATGAAACCGTACAACCGATCCGGGAACCGCGAGCGATTCCCGAACCGTGCATCCATGCCGCGAAGGGGCTGCCTGGTGGCCGGGAATCCGCCTCAACGAATTCCGGCTACCGCCGCCCCGATCCCGGCACTTAGAGCGTGCGCGGCACTTCGATACGCTCGAAGCACTCGATCTGGTCGCCCGGCTTGACGTCGTTGTAAGCCTTCACGCCGATACCGCACTCGGTACCGTTGCGAACTTCTTCGACGTTTTCCTTGAAGCGACGCAGCGATTCCAATTCGCCTTCGAACACCACCACGCTGTCGCGCAGCACGCGGATCGGCTTGTTCCGCTTCACCACGCCTTCGATGATCATGCAGCCTGCAACCGCGCCGAACTTGGAGCTGCGGAACACGTCGCGGACCTGGGCGATACCGATGATCTCTTCGCGGATTTCCACGCCGAGCAGACCGGAAGCTACCTGCTTCACCTGGTCGATCACGTCATAGATGATCGAGAAGTAACGCAGATCAACGCCGTTGGACTCAATGATGCGACGGGCCGAAGCATCCGCACGCACGTTGAAGCCGATGACGGTGGCCTTGGAAGCCACGGCCGAGTTGGCGTCGGACTCGGTGATGCCGCCCACGCCGGAGTGGATCACGTTGATGCGGATGTCGTCGTTGGACAGTGCAACCAGCGCCTGGCTCAGCGCCTGCACCGAACCCTGGACGTCGGCCTTGATCAACAGGTTCAACACCTGCTGGCCTTCGCCCTTGCCCAGCTGCGACATGATGTCTTCCATGCGGCTGCCGGCAGTTGCGACCAGACGCGACTCGCGACGCTTGGTTTCACGGGTCTGTGCAACGTCCTTGGCCAGACGCTCGTCTTCAACCACGACGAAGTCGTCACCGGCTTCCGGCACGCCCGACAGACCCAGCACCTGCACCGGAATCGAGGGACCAGCCTCGGAGACCTGGGCACCAGTTTCGTCAAACAGTGCACGCACGCGACCGTACTGGATACCGCACACCAGGTAGTCGCCCTTCTTCAGCAGACCCTGTTGCACCAGCACCGTCGCGATCGGGCCACGGCCCTTGTCCAGCGAGGATTCGATGACCACACCGTTGGCGCGGCCATCGGCCACCGCCTTCAGTTCCAGCACTTCGGCCTGCAGCGAAATCGCATCCAGCAAATCGTCGATACCCAGACCGGTCTTGGCAGAGATTTCCACCATCTGCACGTCACCACCGAAGTCTTCGGCCACGACCTGCTCAGCAAGCAGTTCGTTCTTGACGCGCATCGGGTCGGCCGAGGCCTTGTCGATCTTGTTGATTGCCACCACGATCGGCGCGTTTGCGGCACGGGCGTGCTGGATGGCTTCCTTGGTCTGCGGCATCACGCCATCGTCGGCGGCGACAACCACCACCACGATATCGGTCAGCTGCGCACCACGGGCACGCATCGAGGTGAACGCGGCGTGGCCCGGGGTATCAAGGAAGCTGATCACGCCCTTCGGCGTGGTCACATGGTAAGCACCGATGTGCTGGGTGATACCACCAGCTTCACCGTTGGCAACCTTGGTGCGGCGCATGTAGTCCAGCAGCGAGGTCTTGCCGTGATCGACGTGGCCCATGATGGTCACGACCGGTGCACGCGGCACGGCTACGCGCTCATCGGCACCAGTGATGGCCAGCAGTGCATCTTCGGCATCGTTGGCATTGGCGCGCACCACGTTGTGGCCGAGTTCTTCGACAACCAGTGCGGCGGTGTCATGGTCGATGGTTTGGGTGATGGTCGCCATCACGCCCATCTTGAACAGCGCTTTCACCACCTCGCCGCCCTTGAGTGCGAGCTTCTGCGCCAGATCGGCGACGGTGATGGTGTCGCCAACGGCGACTTCACGCACCACCGGTGCGGTCGGACGTTCGAAGGCATGGCTGCCGCCACCGCTACGTGCTGCGTCATTGCCACGGCGACCCTGCGGTGCACGCGCACCCGGACGACCGCGCGAATTATTGTTGTTGCTGTTGCCACGACGGGCACGGTCAGACGCCGACAGGTGCAGCTGGCCACCGAAACGGTTGCCATCGCCACCTTCGTTGCGCTTGCCCGGCTTTGCATTGGCATTGGCGTTTGCGTTGTTGCCACGCTCTTCGCGGGCCGGTGCGCGGGCCGGTGCAGCAGCAGCCGGACGCGCGGCGCGCGGCGCCGAAGCTTCGACCTCGGGTGCCGGCTTGGCAGCAGCAGCCTTGGCAGCCGCTTCAGCAGCGGCCTTCTCAGCCTCGATGCGTGCGGCTTCGGCCTCTTCGGCGGCCTTCTTGGCAGCGATGCTTTCGTCGCGGGCGCGATCCTTCTCGGCCAGCATGCGCTGTTCATCGAGATTGCGCTGGCGCGATTCCTCGAGCTTGCGCAGGATATCCGCGCGCTCTTCGTCCGGCGTCATCGCAGGCTTGCCACCTTCCGGCTTGGTGTAGGTACGCTTCTGGCGCACTTCCACATTGACGGTGGTCTTGCTGCGGCCAGCGTTGACGGTCACTTCCTGATGCTTGCGGCGATTCAGGGTGATCTTCTTGGCTGCGGCCTCGGCGTCTTCGACCGGCTGCTCTTCCTTGCCATGCGAACGGCGGAGGAAGCCAAGCAGCTTCACTTTCTCGGTACTGGTCACGACCTGATCGGGACCGCTGAACTTCATCCCGGCCTGGGACAGCTGTTCAAGCAGTTTCTCGACCGGCGTGTTGACCAGTTCGGCGAGCTTGCGGATGGTGGTTTGCTGCGACATTCGGATCCTATGATCTTGTTTGCGCCCCCTCGTCACGAACGAAGGCAGCGCGGAGTCTACGCCCTGAGCGGCTCAGGGCACTGTTCATCGCTGGCTCATTCGCCGCGCTCCAGGCGGGCGATCTCCTCGGCGCGGGCTGCCAGGACCAACGCCGCGGCGCGCTCCAGATCCATGCCCTCGATGCCGAACTCCAGAACCTCGTCGGCAGCCAGATCCGACAGATCCTCACTTGTGCGCACGCCGTGGCCAGCCAGCGCGTACGCCGTAGCCTCATCCATGCCCTTCAGTGCCAGCAGATCTGCTGCCGGCACATCGCCGTCAGCACCCTCTTCCACCGCCAGCGCTTCATTGAGCAGCGCATCGCGGGCGCGGGCGCGGAGTTCCTCAACGATATCTTCGTCGAAGCCTTCCACTGCCAGCAACTCACCAACCGGCACGTAGGCGATTTCTTCCACCGTACCAAAACCTTCAGACACCAGGATGCCGGCGATTTCTTCGTCCACTTCCAGCTTGTCCATGAACAGCTGACGGGCGACGCCCTGCTCGGCTTCCGACTTGGCGGTCACCTGGTCCTGGGTCATCACATTCAGCTGCCAACCGGTCAGGCGGCTGGCCAGACGCACGTTCTGGCCGCCCTTGCCGATCGCTTGGGCCAGGCGGTCTTCCGCCACGGCCAGGTCCATCGAATGCTTTTCTTCGTCAACGATGATCGACTGGACTTCAGCCGGTGCCATCGCATTGATGACGAAGTTGGCCGGATTTTCGTTCCACAACACGATATCCACGCGCTCGCCATTGAGCTCGTTGGACACCGCCTGCACGCGCGAACCGCGCATGCCGATGCAGGCACCGATCGGATCGGTGCGGCTGTCATGGGCCAGCACGGCGATCTTGGCACGGTCGCCCGGGTCACGTGCACAGGCCTTGATCTCAACCAGGCCCTGGCCGACTTCCGGCACTTCCAGCTTGAACAGCTCGATCATGAATTCGGGTGCAGCGCGACTGATGAACAGCTGCGGGCCGCGCGGTTCCGAACGCACTTCAGCCAGGTAGCCGCGCACGCGGTCGCCGGCACGCAGCACGTCACGCGGAATGCCCTTGTCCTTCGGAATGAAGGCTTCGGCATTGCCGCCCAGATCGACATAGATGTTGCCGCGCTCGGCGCGCTTGACCACACCTGTGACCAGTTCGCCAACGCGGTCCTTCCATGCATCCACCACCTGCTGGCGCTCGGCTTCGCGCACACGCTGGACGATGACCTGCTTGGCAGCCTGCGCTGCGATACGGCCGAAATCGGGGTTTTCAATCTGCTCTTCAATGTAGTCGCCGACTTCAACGCCGTCGGCTTCATCGATAGCATCCATCAAACGGATCTGGCGGTCCGGCGACTCCATCACGACGTCATCAGCGACCACTTCCCAGCGACGGAAAGTTTCGTAGGTGCCATCCTTGTGATTGATCGAAACGCGCGCCAGAACTTCTTCCTCGGCGTAGCGCTTCTTCGCGGCAGAAGCCAGTGCGGCCTCGATCGCATCAAAAATAACTTCACGCGGCACGCCCTTCTCGTTGGCGACTGCGTCAACTACCAGCAAAAGTTCCTTGCTCATCGGCTCACTCCGCGCGCGGCTTTTTGGCCGCCGTTTCGTTATTGGAATTATTCTTGGTCTTGCCCTGCTTGGGGGCCGGACCCGTCGGTTTGGTCGGTGCCAGGCCCAAAGCGGCCCAGTCCGGAATGATGCGTGCCTTGTCGATGTTGTCGAACGAAGCCACGAACGGCTTGTTGTCGACGACAAACGTCACCGTGCCCTGCTCCTGGTCAACCGCGACGATCTCCCCTTGCAGGCGACGGCGGTTTTCCTGCGGCAGCTTCAGGCCGACCTTGGCGGATTCACCAATGGCGCGCTCGAACTGCTCCAGCGAGAACAACGGACGGTCCACGCCCGGCGAAGACACCTCCAGCGTGTAATTGCCGCTGATCGGGTCTTCAACGTCCAGCTGCGCGGAGACCTCGCGACTCACGCGCTCGCAGTCTTCAACATTGACCATGCGCTCAGGCTGCTCAGCCAGCGGCACGTCGATATACAGGCGCAACGTTGCGCCGCCCGGGGCCGGCAGATATTCGGCACCAAGCAACTCGAGCCCCAACGCCTGCACGGTGGGGCTCAGCAGGTTCGCGATTTCAGTAGCCTTGTCGCTCACAGCCAGCCTTGATTCGTAAGTTAGAGAACGGTTGTCACCCAACCGGGGTTTCTGATTTCCAGAAACAGCAAAGGGCCCACATGGGCCCTTTGTCCGTTTGGATCCAATGAGCGGATCCCGGTTGCAAGAACGGAAGCAGCCGTTCTTGCGAGCCCAACTTTTGCCTCATCAACACATCGTGTTGCAAAGACCGAAGCTGGTAGCGGGGGCAGGATTTGAACCTGCGACCTTCGGGTTATGAGCCCGACGAGCTGCCAGACTGCTCCACCCCGCATCAGAAGCGGAATTATGAAGTAACCAAGCCAATAATGCAAGACTTATTTACTTCGCGTTTCTCTCAACAAGCTGGAGAAACCCGGAAAAACCCTTCCGGTTGAATCACTTATCAGGCGATTCCGACCTTTCCGCTGGGCGGTGAGGTCGTCAACTCAGGAGATGAATAATACACACTTCGCGCAGCTTTGTAACGTTCTTTATTACAAATGTGCAAAAGAATTGCGCATCCACTCCATGATCGGGCCCAAACCGAGCGGCAGGAACAGCAGCAGCACGGAATTCACGCCCAGCACGATGCCCAGGATGCGGTCGTTGTTGCGCGGCAGCGGCTCACCTACCGGCTCATCGAAGTACATGACCTTGATGACACGCAGGTAGTAGAAGCAACCGATCACCGCACACAACACGCCAACCATGGCCAGCCACAGCAGGCCACCATTGACTGCCGCGCTCAGCACCGACAGCTTGGTCCAGAAGCCCAGGAACGGCGGGATGCCGGCCAGCGACGCCATGATGCACAGGACCAGGCCTGCCATCCACGGGCTGCGGGCGTTCAGGCCCTTGAAGTCTTCGATGTTCTCGGCCTCAAAACCAGCACGCGACATCGCGATGATCGCGCCGAATGCCGCGGTCGACATGATGGCGTAGGCAATGGCGTAGAACAGCGCGGCCGAATAGCCCGCCTCGCCGCCACCTGCGATGCCCATCAGCAGGAAGCCGATGTGCGACACCGTCGAGTACGCCAGCATGCGCTTCAGGTTGGTCTGGGCGATAGCCATCAGGTTACCGATGACCAGCGACAACGCGGCCAGGCCGGCCAGCACGTACTGCAGCTCGGTCGACAGTGGGCCAACACCCATTTCCAGCAGGCGGTAAGCCATGCCGAAAGCCGCCAGCTTCGGTGCCGAGCTGATGAACAGCGCGATCGGCGCCGGCGCACCCTGGTAGACGTCGGGCAGCCACATATGGAACGGCGCAGCGCCCAGCTTGAACGCTACACCGGCAACCATGAACACCGCGCCGGTCAACAGCAGCAGGCGCTCATCGGAATGGGCGATGGAAGCGTGGATCACGTCCAGGTGCAGCGAACCGGTGGCGCCGTAGACCAGCGACATGCCGTACAGCAGCAGGCCCGAAGCCAAGGAACCCAGCACGATGTACTTCATGCCGGCTTCGGCAGCGAGCTTGTTCTCACGGTTGCTGGCAACCAGCGCATAGGAACACAGCGCCAGCAGTTCCAGGCCCAGGTAGACCATCAGCAGGCTGCCGGCCGACACCAGGATCATCATGCCGGCGGTGGCGAACAGGATCAGCACCGGGATCTCGCCCTGGTACAGGTTGCGCTCGCGCAGGTAGCTCCAGCCGTAGATCAGGCTCAAGCCACTGACCAGCACTACGACGGTCTTCATGACATCGGCAGCGTTGTCACGGATGAACATCCCGTGGAATACCTCGCCCTGCCCGCCCACGCCGTTCAACAGCATGATGAAGGCGACAGCGAGAATCGCCACCGAAATGAAGTGGGTCCAGACCTTGTGCTTGGTGCTGATGAACAGATCAAGGATCAGCAGGGCGAAGGCACCGCCAATCACTACCAGTTCGGGCAGCAACGGCAGCAGGTCGGTCATGGTCAACGGCAGGGGCGTCGGCGTGGTCATCATCAAATCCTGGAATCAATACTCTCGACGAGCCGCTTACAGCAGCTTGCTAGAAGCGATCTGCATCGCCAGATGGGCGATGGACGGCTCCATCAGATCGGTCAGCGGCTTGGGGTAGAAGCCCAGCACCAACGTACCGACCGCAAACACGGTCATTACCAGCCACTCACGACCATTCATGTCCTTCAGCTCGGCGACGTGGGCGTTGCCCACCTCACCGAAGAACACGCGCTTGTACAGCCACAGCGAATACGCCGCACTGATGATCAGCGTGGTCGCAGCGCCCAGGGCAACCAGCGGGTTCCACTGGAATGCAGCCAGCACGATCATGAACTCACCAACGAAGCCGCTGGTGCCCGGCAGGCCGGAGTTGGCCATGAAGAACAGCAATGCAAAGGCAGCAAACCACGGCATCACGTTGACCACGCCGCCGTAATCGGCGATGCGGCGGCTGTGCATGCGGTCATACAGCACGCCCACGCAGGAGAACATCGCGCCGGACACAAAGCCGTGCGAAATCATCTGCACCATGGCGCCCTGCAGGCCCAGACGGGCGGCATCGGCGTTGCCGGCGTCACGCACCAGCCACAGCGCCGTGAAGGTACCCAGGGTGACGAAACCCATATGCGCGACCGACGAATAAGCAATCAGCTTCTTCATGTCGTCCTGCACCATTGCCACCAGGCCGACGTAGATCACCGCCACCAGCGACAGCGCGATCACCAGCCATGCCCACTCGTGGCTTGCATCGGGGACGATCGGCAGGTTGAAGCGCAGGAAACCGTAGCCACCAATCTTCAGTGCGATTGCGGCCAGGATCACCGAACCCGCGGTCGGCGCTTCAACGTGCGCGTCCGGCAGCCAGGTGTGCACCGGGAACATCGGCACCTTGACCGCGAAGGCGATCAGGAAGGCGAAGAATATCCACGTCTGTTCCTTGCCCGACAGCTGCAGCTGATACAGGTCAACCAACTGGAAGCTGCCGCCCTTCAGGTACAGATAGATCAGTGCCACCAGCATCAGCACCGAGCCGAGGAAGGTGTACAAGAAGAACTTCATGGCCGCGTAGATACGACGCGGACCGCCCCAGACGCCGATGATCAGGAACATCGGGATCAGCATGGCTTCGAAGAACACGTAGAACAGCATCGCGTCGGTGGCGGCGAAGATGCCGACCGTCACGCCTTCCAGGATCAGGAAGGCAGCCACGTACTGGTTGACGCGCTTGTCGACCACGCCCCAGGCGCCGATCAGTGCCAGCACGCCAATCAGCGTGGTCAGCAGGATCAAGGCGATGGCGATGCCGTCGACGGCCAGGTTGTAGCCAATGTCGAACGCCGGGATCCACGGATGCTGTTCGACGAACTGCATCACATCGGCAGCGCCGCGGTCGTAGCCGCTGAGCAAGCCAAGGCTGAGCAGGAAGGTGAGCAATGCCACCGCCAAGGATGCCCAACGGGCAGCCTGGGCGTTACGCAAGGCGAGGATCAAGGCACCGCCGATGATCGGCAGCCAGATGAGAATGCTAAGTAGAGGCCAGTTCGACACGTCTTCTATTCCGTACAGGTCAACGCCAGAAATGCATCAGCACGCCCAACAGGGCAATCAGGCCGATGATCATCGCGAACGCGTAGTGGTAGAGGAAACCGGATTGGGTGCGGCGCAACAGGTTGGCAGCCAGGTCGACCAGACGCGCCGAACCATTGACCATCACCCCATCAACGACCGTGCTATCAACGGCACGGGCGGCCTTGCCGAGCTGCACACCACCGCCGGCAAAGCCGTCGATCCAGAGCTTGTCGAAGCCGTACTTGTTTTCCAGCACCGAAACCACCGGCGCCAGGGTCTTGCGAGCCTGTCCTGCCAGTTCCGGCTTCCAGATGTAGAACACCCAGGCCAGCGCGAAACCTGCAACCGTCAGCCAGAACGCCGGCATCTGCATGCCGTGTACCGCATAGGCCACCGAACCGTGCCAGAACTCCTTGCCCACTTCGGCAATGGTGTCACGTGCCGGGTCGTAGAAGTCGACGATGCCGGTGAAGAACGACATGGTCTGGCCAGGAATACCGGCGGCGGCGGCGTGGCCGTCCCAGCCGGTACCAAACAGCATCGGGCCGATGGTGAAGAAGCCGATGAGGATGGACGGGATGGCAAGCAGGATCAGCGGGATGGTCACCACCAACGGCGACTCATGTGGCACGTGCGGGCCATGACCGTGGTGATCATCGTGGCCGTGGCCATGATCAGCGTGGTGATCATCGTGCGCATCGCGGAAGCGTTCCTTGCCGAAGAAGGTCAGGAACAGCAGACGGAAGCTGTAGAAGCTGGTGACGATTACGCCACCCAGCACCGCCCAGTAGCCGTACAGCGCGACCCAGCCAGCATCGGCAGCATGCGCGTGCATCGCGGCCGCTTCGATGATGGTGTCCTTGGAGTAGAAACCCGAGAAGAACGGGGTACCGACCAGGGCTAGCGTACCGATCCACATGGTGATGTGGGTGGTCGGCATGTACTTGCGCAGGCCGCCCATCTTCATCATGTTCTGCTCATGGTGCATGCCCATGATCACCGAACCGGCACCGAGGAACAGCAGCGCCTTGAAGAAGGCGTGGGTCATCAGGTGGAACACAGCGCCCGAGTAAGCCGACACGCCCAGCGCAACCGTCATGTAGCCCAGCTGCGACAAGGTCGAGTACGCAACCACGCGCTTGATGTCGGTCTGCACAATGCCGATCAGGCCGGTGAAGAACGCGGTGGTGGCGCCGATGAACAGGATGAAGTCCAGCGCGGTCTGCGACAGCTCGAACAGCGGCGACATGCGGGTCACCATGAAGATACCCGCGGTGACCATGGTCGCGGCGTGGATCAGTGCCGAGATCGGGGTCGGGCCTTCCATCGAGTCCGGCAGCCACACGTGCAACGGCACCTGGGCGGACTTGCCCATTGCACCGATGAACAGACAGATGCAGATGATGGTTGCCACGCTCCACTGGTGATCGCCGATCAGCTGCACCATCGCGTGACCGGTGGTCTCAGTGCCGAGCACGGTGCTGGCATTGGCGAACACGGTGGCGTAGTCCAGCGAACCGAAGGCCCACAGGATGCCGGCGATGCCGAGCAGGAAACCGAAGTCACCGACGCGATTGACCAGGAAGGCCTTCATGTTGGCGAAGATGGCCGTGGGCTTCTTGAAGTAGAAGCCGATCAGCAGGTACGACACCAGGCCCACCGCTTCCCAGCCGAAGAACAGCTGCAGGAAGTTGTTGCTCATCACCAGGGTGAGCATCGAGAAGGTGAACAGCGAGATGTAGCTGAAGAAACGCTGGTAGCCGTCGTCTTCGGACATGTAGCCGATCGAGTAGATGTGGACCAGCAGCGACACGAAGGTCACCACCACCATCATCATCGCGGTCAAACGGTCGATCATGAAACCGACGTGAGCCGCGTACTGGCCAACTTCAAAGAAGGTGTAGACGTTCTGGTTGTACGGCTGCGCCCCACCCCACAACAGCTGGGAGAAGATGTAGGCCGACAGCCCGCAGCTGATGGCCACGCCCAGGATGGTGATGTACTGGGCGCCCTTGCGCCCCACCTGACGACCGAACAGGCCGGCGATCATGCTGCCGAACAGCGGTGCAAGCACCACTGCAATCAACAGACTCTTGGAGAGAGTGATTTCCATCTTCGGATCAGCCCTTCAGCGAATCGACTTCGCCCACGTTGATGGTGTGGCGAGTACGGAACAAGGTCACCAGGATCGCGAGGCCGATTGCAGCTTCGGCCGCGGCCACGGTCAGGATGAAGAACACGAACAGCTGACCGGCGGTGTCGCCCAGCTCACGCGAGAAGGCGATGAAGTTGATGTTCACCGACAACAGCATCAGTTCGATCGACATCAACAACACGATGATGTTCTTGCGGTTGAGGAAGATGCCGGCAACGCTGATGCAGAACATCACCGCGCCCAGCGCAAGCATATGGCCCAGGGAAATCATGGCTTGGCCTCCTCGCCACCGTCATGTTGCGTATCGACCTGCACCACCGGCTTTTCGGCGGCCATCTTGACCATGCGCAGGCGGTCTTTTGCCTTGGTCATGGTCTGCTCGGTCGGGTTCTGCGTCTTCAGGCCCTCGCGACGGCGCAGGGTCAGCATCACGGCTGCCACCACGGCGACGGTCAGGATCACGGCCGCGAACTCGAACGGCAGCAGGTATTCAGTGAACAGGCTGCGTGCCAGCCAGGTGATGTTGGACGTATCGGCGGCCACCGCAGCGGCGTTGTCCACCGGGAACGGCGCGGTGCGTGCCTTGATGCCGATCAGGGTCAGCATCTGCACCAGCATCACCACCGCGACCACCAGGCCGACCGGCAGGTAACGCACCCAGCCTTCACGCAGGTTGGTGGTGTCGATGTCCAGCATCATCACCACGAACAGGAACAACACCATCACCGCGCCGACGTAGACCAGCACCAGGGTGACGCCGAGGAACTCGGCCCCCACCAGCAACCAGACGCAGGCAATGGAGAAGAACGTCAGGATCAAGCACAGCACGGCGTACACCGGGTTGCGCACACTGATCACCGCTGCCGCGGAAATGCCGGCAATGATGGAGAAGAACCAGAAACAAATATTTACCCAATCCATCTCAAGACCTCAGCGGAAGGCAGCGTCGGCGGCGCGGCGCTCGGCGATTTCGGCTTCAAGCCGGTCGCCAATTGCCAGCAGCTGCGGCTTGGTGATGATGTTCTCGCCACGCTTCTCGAAGTGGTACTCGAGAATGTGGGTCTCGACGATCGAGTCCACCGGGCAGCTTTCTTCGCAGAAGCCGCAGAAGATGCACTTGAACAGGTCGATTTCGTAACGCGTGGTACGGCGGGTGCCGTCTTCGCGTTTGGCCGAGTCGATGGTGATCGCCAATGCGGGGCACACCGCTTCGCACAGTTTGCAGGCGATGCAGCGCTCTTCACCGTTGGGATAACGGCGCAGGGCGTGCAGGCCACGGAAACGCGGCGACTGCGGGAACTTCTCCATCGGGTACATAACGGTGTACTTGGGCTTGAACGTGTATTTCAACGTCAGCCACAAGCCGCCGAGCAACTCCAGGAGCAGCAGGCTTTTGAAATAGTGGGTGATCTTATTCATGAATCAAACGCCCTTCTGGATCACGCCGTAGAACACCATCAGTGCCGTCACCGCGATCCAGAAAATGGTCAGCGGGATGAACACCTTCCAGCCCAGACGCATGATCTGGTCATAACGGAAGCGCGGGAAGCTGGCACGGAACCAGATGTACGCACTGGCGAAGAACAGCACCTTGAGCAGCAACCACGGCCAACCGCCGGTCCAGATCCAGTTGATCCACGGCGAGATGTCTGCCGTGATCCAACCCTGGAGCGGGCTCAGCCAGCCGCCGAGGAAGAAGATCGAGATCAGGAAGCTGACCAGGATCATGTTGGCGTACTCGGCCAGGAAGAACAGTGCGAACGCCCCGCCGGAGTACTCCACCATGTGGCCGGCAACGATTTCCGACTCGCCTTCCACCACGTCGAACGGCGCGCGGTTGGTTTCGGCAACGCCGGACACCCAGTACACGACGAACAGCGGGAACAGCGGCAGCAGGAACCAGTCGAACAGACCCGAATTGCCCTGCTGCGCCAGCACGATGTCGGTCAGGTTCAAGCTACCGGCGGCAATCATCACGCCGACCAGAGCGAAGCCCATCGCGATTTCGTAGCTGACCACCTGAGCGGCCGAACGCATCGCACCGAGGAAGGCGTACTTGGAGTTGGAAGCCCAACCAGCGAGGATCACGCCGTACACGCCCAGCGAGGTCATCGCCAGCAGGTACAACAGACCAACGTTGGCGTTGGACAGCACCAGCTTGTAGTCGAACGGAACCACCGCCCACGCCGCGAACGACGGTGCCAGCACGATCAGCGGCGCGATGATGTACATCGCCTTGTGTGCGCTGGCCGGGGCAATGATTTCCTTGAACAGCAGCTTGGTGACGTCGGCGAAGGCCTGCAGCAGGCCACCCAGACCGACATACATCGGCCCGTGGCGCACGTGCATCCAGCCGATCAGCTTGCGCTCCCACAACACGTAGAAGGCAACCGAAATGATCACCGGCATGGCGATCAAGAGGATCTTGATCACCGTCCACAGCACGATGCCGATGTCACCCAGGGACATGAACCACTGGAACAAGGGCTCGATCGCGTTTAACAGCAACTCGTTCATGCAGCCACCACCGTTACCCGAGCGGCACCCAGCGGCGCGGTTGCGCCGTGGCCCGATTCAATCCACACCGTACCGGCAGCAACGCGGGCGTCGACCACGACCGACAGCGTGGCGCGACCAGCGTCGGTACCGACCTTGGCCATCTGGCCCTCGCTCAGCTGCAGACGTGCGGCGTCATCGGCGTTGAGCACGATGCGCGGATCATTGTTGAGCGGATGCGACTGCAGCGCCTGCGCACGACGCACGACGGCATCGGTGCGGTAGATCGCCGGGGTCGAAGCCACTTCAAAGCCCTCGCCTGCCAGCTGCGGCTGCGCCGAAGCGGCAACCTTGACCGTGACCGGCTGCAGGCCGGCACGCAGGCCTGCCAGATCGGTGAAACCGAAGCCAGCCAACTGCATGTCACCACCCAGCGCACGCAGCACGCGCCAGCCCTCGCGGGCCTCGCCCTGCAGCTTGCCGCCAGCACGGGCGACCTGGTTGCGGCCGTCCAGATTGGTCAGCGTTGCGTCGATTTCCGGCAGCGCGCCAATCGGCAGGATCACATCGGCCACATCGCGGGTCGAGGTGCAGGCGAAGTGGCTGAAGGCCACGACCTTGGCACCGGCCAGGGCCTTGCGGGCAGCGGCGGTATCGGCGAAGTCCAGGCCCGGCTCGATGCCGTACAGGGCATAGGCCTTGCGCGGCTGCGCCAGCATTGCATTGACGTCCTTGCCGGCCGGCAGCACGCCAACCTTGGCCAGACCCACGGCATTCGCACCCTGCGGGATGCGGCACAGCTTGGCGCCGGTGGCAGCGGCAAACGCACTGGCAGCAGCACGGATGGCAGCGGCCTGCGGGTGATTCTCGGCAATCGCACCGACGATGATGACGGTGTTGTTGCCGCCCTTCACCGCGTCGACCAGCTGCGCATTGCCCAGCGTCTCGACGAAGCGCGACGGTGCAACGATGTGCTTGCCAGCCAGCTTGAACGCGAAGTCGAAATCGACCGGGTTGATCGAATGGATCTTGGCGCCGTTCGTGGTCTGCGCCTTGCGCAGGCGAGCGTGCAGCAGCGGCAGTTCGTGGCGGATATTGCTACCCAGCACAACGATCTGATCAGCGTGCTCGATGTCGGCCAGCGACATGCCGAACGCTTCGGCAACCGGCGCATCGGAGAAGTCGCGGTTGTTGATGCGGTGGTCGATGTTGTTCGAACCCAGGCCAGCGGCCAGGCGGGCCAGCAATGCGCCCTCCTCGTTCGACGTCGCCGGGTGCACCAGCACGCCGAGCTCGTCGCCACGGTTGGCTTCGAAGATTTCGCGGGCAGCGGCCAGACCTTCGGCCCAGCTCACTTCCTTCCACTCGCCATTGACCTTCTGCAGCGGCTTGACCGCGCGGTCGGCTGCATACAGGCCCTGATGCGAATAACGATCGCGGTCGGACAGCCAGCATTCGTTGACCAGCTCGTTGTCACGCGGCACCGCGCGCAGCACTTCGCCGCGACGGGTGTGCAGGAACAGGTTCGAGCCCATCGCATCGTGGTAACCCAGCGATTCGCGAGCGGTCAGTTCCCACGGGCGTGCCTTGAACTGGAACACCTTGTTGGTCAGCGCGCCGACCGGGCATACGTCGATGACGTTGCCGGACAGCTCGGTGGTCAACGGCTTGCCGTCGTAGGTACCGATCTGCAGGTTTTCACCACGCGACATGCCACCCAGCTCGTAGGTGCCAGCAACTTCAGCGGTGAAGCGCACGCAACGGGTGCACTGGATGCAGCGGGTCATCTCGGTGGCGACCAGCGGCCCCATGTCCTCGTCGACCACAACGCGCTTGCGCTCGTTGAAGCGGCTGACCGAACGGCCGTAGCCCAGCGACACGTCCTGCAGTTCGCACTCGCCGCCCTGATCGCAGATCGGGCAGTCCAGCGGGTGGTTGATGAGCAGGAACTCCATCACCGAACGCTGGTACTTGAGCGCCTTTTCGTTTCGGGTCTGGATCTTCATGCCATCCATGACCGGGGTTGCGCAGGCCGGCGACGGCTTGGGCGACTTTTCAACGTCGACCAGGCACATGCGGCAGTTTGCGGCGATCGGCAGCTTCTCGTGGTAGCAGAAGCGCGGAATCGGGATGCCAGCCTTGTCGGCGGCCTGGATGATCATCGAACCCTTGGGTACGACCAGGGACTGGCCATCGATATCGATGGTCACGTGATCCGGCGGTACGTTGGGATTTACCGGTTGCGCGCTCATGCGGCAGCAGTCTCCACCTTCTTGCCGTCAACCATCGAATGACCGTTGACGATGTAGTACTCGAATTCGTTCCAGAACTGGCGCAGGAAGCCTTGAATCGGCCACGCTGCCGCCTCACCGAACGCACAGATGGTGTGGCCTTCAATCTGGCCGGCAACCGTCTTCAGCTGATGCAGGTCTTCCATCGTGGCCTGGCCGGCGACGATGCGCTCCAGCACACGGTGCATCCAGCCGGTACCTTCACGGCACGGGGTGCACTGGCCACAGGATTCCTTGTGGAAGAACTGGCTGATACGGCAAGCGAACTTGACGCAGCAAACGCTGTCATCCAGCACCACGATGGCACCCGAACCCAGGCCCGAGCCCAGTGCACGGATGGTGTCGTAATCCATCGCCAGCCCGTTGAGCTGCTCGGCGGTCAGCACCGGCATCGACACGCCGCCCGGAATTGCGCCCTTCAGCTTGCGACCCGGACGCAGGCCACCGGCCATCGCCAGCAGGTCGTCGAAGGTGGTGCCCAAGGGAACTTCAAAGTTGCCGCCCTTGGTCACGCAGCCGGAGACCGAGAAGCACTTCGGGCCGCCGTTGTTGGTCAGGCTCAGGTTCTTGAACCACTCCGCGCCGTTGCGGATGATCGCCGGCACCGAAGCATAGGTCTCGGTGTTGTTGATCGTGGTCGGCTTGCCGTACAGGCCGAAGTTGGCCGGGAACGGCGGCTTGTAACGCGGCTGGCCCTTCTTGCCTTCCAGCGATTCCATCAGTGCGGTTTCTTCGCCGCAGATGTAGGCGCCGGCGCCCAGCGCGCCATAGATGTCGATGTCGCAACCGCTGCCCAGCACGTTCTTGCCCAGCCAGCCGTGCTTGTAGGCATCGGCCAGGGCCTGCTCGAAGTGCTCGAACGGCTCGTGGTGGAATTCACCACGCAGGTAGTTGTACGCCGCGGTCGAGCCGGTGGCGTAGCAGGCGATCGCCATGCCTTCCACGACCGAATGCGGGTTGTAGCGCAGGATGTCGCGGTCCTTGCAGGTGCCCGGCTCGGATTCATCCGAGTTGCAGAGGATGTACTTCTGCACATCACCCTTGGGCATGAAGGACCACTTCAGGCCGGTCGGGAAGCCTGCACCGCCACGGCCACGCAGGCCGGACTGCTTGACCATCTCGATGACGTCGGCCGGCGGGATCTTCTCTTCGAGGATCTTGCGCAGCGCGGCGTAACCACCTGTCTTCAGATAGCTTTCGTACGACCACGGGGTGTCGTAATGCAGCGTGGTGTAGACCACGTTGTGCGGAAGCGGCGCCGGTCCGACCGGGCCCTTGGATTCGTGGTGTGCCATGCCTTACTCCAGCCCGTCCAGCAGCGCATCGACCTGGTCCAGCGTCAGGCGCTCGTGGTAATGGCCATTGATGACCATCATCGGCGCACCGGCACAGCCAGCCAGGCACTCTTCCTCTTTCTTGAGGTAGACGCGGCCGTCAGCAGTCGATTCACCGTGCTTGATGCCCAGCTTCTTCTCGCAATGGCGGACGATGTCGTCGGCGCCATTGAGCCAGCAGCTGACGTTGGTGCAGATGGCGACGTTGTTGCGGCCAACCTTCTCGGTCTCGAACATCGAGTAGAAGGTTGCAACTTCGTACGCCCACACGAACGGCAGGTCCAGGTACTTGGCCACGCCGGCGATCAGCTCGTCGCTCAGCCAGCCCTGGTTCTGCTCCTGTGCGGCATGCAGCCCCTGCAGCACCGCCGAACGCTTGCGATCCGGCGGGAACTTGGACAGCCAGTGATCGATGTGAGCGCGCGTCTTGTCGCTCAACACCACCATCGGGTCGACGTTGCGCGCCGCCTCGAAATTACCCGTCGCCTTCATAGGCCGACCTCAACGAATACCAAAAGCTGAAAAACCGATGCCCGCGGCGGCAGGACCGCCCAGGCAACGGACGATGTCTGATCCGCCGGCATTACCGGTCAACCTCACCGAACACGAGGTCGTAGGTGCCGATCATTGCCACGACGTCGGCCAGCATGTGGCCGCGCACGACCGAGTCGATCGAGGACAGATGAGCGAAGCCCGGCGCGCGCAGGTGGGCGCGGAACGGCTTGTTGGCACCGTCGGAAACCAGGTAGCAGCCGAACTCGCCCTTGGGCGCTTCAACCGCCGCATAGGTTTCGCCGGCCGGCACGCAGTAGCCTTCACTGAACAGCTTGAAGTGATGGATCAGCGCTTCCATGTCGTCCTTCATCTCGGCGCGAGCCGGCGGGGCGACCTTGAAGTTCTTGACCATCACCGGGCCCGGATTGGCCTTCAGCCACGCCACGCACTGCTTGATGATGCGGTTGGATTCGCGCATTTCGGCAATGCGCACCAGGTAACGGTCGTAGCAGTCGCCCTTGGTGCCCAGCGGCAGGTCGAAATCGACCGCGTCGTACTTGGCGTACGGCTGCTTCTTGCGCAGATCCCAGGCAATACCCGAGCCACGCAGCATCACGCCGGTCATGCCCCAGGCCATTGCATGCTCCGGGGTGATCACGCCGATGCCAACGGTACGCTGTTTCCAGATACGGTTGTCGGTCAGCAGGGTTTCGTATTCGTCAACGCGACCCGGGAACTCCTTGGTGAAGTTCTCCAGGAAGTCGAGCAGCGAGCCCTCGCGCGAAGCGTTCAGACGCTTCAGCGCATTGCCCTTGTGCCAACGCGATTCCTTGTACTTCGGCATGGTGTCCGGCAGATCGCGGTACACGCCACCCGGACGGTAGTACGCCGCGTGCATGCGCGCGCCGGAGACTGCTTCGTAGCAGTCCATCAGCTCTTCGCGCTCACGGAAGGCGTACAGCATCACCGCCATCGCGCCTAGATCGAGCGCGTTGGAGCCCAGCCACATCAAGTGGTTCAGGATGCGGGTGACTTCATCGAACATGGTGCGGATGTACTGCGCACGCTCCGGCACTTCGATACCAACCAGGGTTTCGATGGCACGGACATAGGCGTGCTCGTTGCACATCATCGAGCAGTAATCCAGGCGATCCATGTAACCGATCGACTGGTTGAACGGCTTGGATTCGGCCAGCTTCTCGGTCGCGCGGTGCAGCAGGCCGATATGCGGATCGGCGCGCATGATGGTCTCGCCGTCCATTTCCAGGATCAGGCGCAGCACACCATGCGCGGCCGGATGCTGTGGGCCGAAATTCATGGTGTAGTTGCGGATCTCCTGCTTGGCTTCAGCAGGATTGCTCGCAAAGGCCTGCGAGGCCTGGTGGAATTCCTTCTTTACGTCCGCACTCACTTGCTTGCCTCCGTCTGCGCGCGCTCGCCTTCAGCGGTCTGGAAACGGGCATCGTCGCGGATAACACGCGGCACGCCTACGCGCGGCTCGACCGAAGTCACCGGCTCGTAGACCACGCGCTTCTTTTCTTCGTCGTAACGCACTTCGACGTTGCCGATCAGCGGGAAATCCTTGCGGAACGGATGGCCCACGAAACCGTAGTCGGTCAGGATGCGACGCAGGTCCGGGTGGCCTTCGAAGATCACGCCATACAGGTCGAATGCTTCGCGCTCGAACCAGTTAAGGCCCGGATGGATATCGGTCAGCGAGGCCACCACCGGCAGCGATTCGCTCGGTGCGTAGCAACGGATGCGCAGCAGCTGGTTGTGCTGGTAGGAACGCAGCTGGCAGACCACCGCGAAGCGCTGCTTCGGCAGTGCATCCGGCTGCGCACCTTCGGCGGTTTCGTGGCTGGGGAATTCACCCCAGGCGAAACGACCGGCGCCACTGCCTTCCACGCCACGGCTGAAGCCGTGCGAGGAAACGTCCGAGGTATCCCACTCGTCGCTGCCGTAACCGAGGTAATCGACGCCACACAGGTCGGTGGCGTGCTCGAAGCCGAACTCGTCACGCAGCGCCAGAGCGGTTGCGTGCCAATCGGCAACAGCCACTTCCAGCGTTACTTCGCCGCGCGGTTCGACCACCACAACCTGCGCACCGGCAAAACGGGCGCGAAGTTTATCGATGAGAGAAGGTGCTTGCTGGGCCATGGGGGCTGGCGTGCTCTTGATTTGAAAGGGGGTCAGCGTGCGATGGTCTGGGTACGCCAGATCTTCTTCTGCAGCTGCAAAATGCCGTACACCAGCGCCTCGGCCGTCGGCGGGCAGCCCGGGACGTAGACGTCCACCGGCACCACACGATCGCAACCGCGCACCACTGCATAGGAATAATGGTAGTAACCACCGCCGTTGGCGCAGCTACCCATTGAGATGACCCACTTCGGGTCCGGCATCTGGTCGTAGACCTTGCGCAGCGCCGGGGCCATCTTGTTGACCAGGGTACCGGCCACGATCATCACGTCGGACTGTCGCGGCGAGGGACGGAACACCACGCCATAACGGTCAAGGTCCAGACGCGCCGCACCAGCGTGCATCATTTCCACCGCGCAGCAGGCCAGACCGAAGGTCATGGGCCACATCGAGCCGGTACGTGCCCAGTTCAACAGCGCATCAACGCTGGTGGTCACATAACCCTTCTCGAGCAGGGGGTTATCGCCTTCAGGCCGCAGAATGTCATCAACCCGCCCTTCCGGAACGGGGTTGTTCATCAGGCCGTCGAGAGTTTGGATCACTCCCATTCCAGCGCTCCCTTCTTCCACACGTAGATAAAGCCGAGGAACAGCATGCCCACGAACAAGCCCATGGTGACCAGCGAACGCGCGCCGAGCTCCATGAACACCTGGGTCCAGGGCACAATAAAGATGATTTCCAGATCAAAGACGATGAACTGGATGGCGATGAGGTAGTAGCGCACATCGAACTTCATGCGCGCGTTCTCGAACGCCTCGAAGCCACACTCATAGGCGGAGAGCTTCTCGGTGTCCGGCGAACGCGGAGCGAGGAACCGACCGATCAACATCAGCGCAACGCCGATGCCGGTGGCGACGATCAGAAACAGCAGAGACGGCAAATATTCGGCCAGCACAGCGATTCTCTCTTGCCTCTGCCCGGGACACCTGCAGGTGCCAAGGCATGGGGGATGAACGGGACTTGCCACGACGGGAAGCTGCTGCAACCCGTGTACCCGCATAAAACAATGGTGCCCAAGAGGGGACTCGAACCCCTACGACTCTCGTCGCTACCACCTCAAGGTAGTGCGTCTACCAATTCCGCCACCTGGGCTTACGTCAGCGCAGCTGCTTCGCAGTGCGCCGCGTATTGTAACCGTCTTCAGTCTTTCTGTGCGGGTTCAGCGGGCTTTTCTTCGCTCTTGGCGGGAATATTTTCCGCCGGAGCCGTTGCCTGCGGCACTTCACCCACGGCCGCGGTAGCCGGAGCCGCCGGAACAGCCTGCAACTCACCTGCCGGAACCGCCGGCGCAGCGGCCGGGGCCGCCGCTTCAACCGCACCCATCAGACCCACACCCTGGTCCGACGGACGCGAACCGTGGCTGGCGTACCACGCCATGAACAAGCTGATGCCGAAAAACACCACGGCCAGCCATTTGGTGCTCTTGGACAGGAAGTTGGACGCGCCACGCGCGCCAAACACCGTACCCGACGCGCCGGCACCGAAGCCCGAACCAGCGGCAGCACCCGAGCCACGCTGCATCAGGATCAGCGCGATCATCGCGAGCGCCACCAGCACATAGACCACATTGAGGATCAACATCAGCATTTTAGAAATCCGTCCCGGACAATTACCCGTTAGCGACTGGCCGCTGCTCTCGCGATGGCCAGAAAATCAGCCGCCACCAGCGAAGCGCCACCTACCAGCCCGCCATCTACGTCAGGCTGTGAAAACAGCTCTTCAGCGTTGTCGGGCTTGACGCTGCCGCCATAAAGGATCGACAACGAATCCGCAATTCTAGCATCGCGCTCGGCGACTACGCCACGAATGAACGCATGCACCGCCTGCGCCTGCTCCGGCGTGGCGGTACGGCCGGTGCCAATTGCCCAGACCGGCTCATAGGCGACAACAGCCTTGGCGAAGGCCTGCACCCCAGCCAGGTCCAGCACCGGCGCCAGCTGCGAAGCAATCACGGCCTCGGTCTGCGCGGCCTCACGCTGCTCCAGCGTCTCACCCACACATAAGACTGGAATCAGACCAGCATTGATGGCAGCCACGAACTTGCGTGCGACCAGTTCACTGCTCTCGTGATGGTACTGGCGGCGCTCGGAGTGCCCGACCAGGCCATGGCTGGCGCCGACGTCCACCAGCATGCTGGCCGAAACCTCACCCGTGTAGGCGCCCTTTTCGTTGCTGCTGACATCCTGCGAGCCAAAAGCCAGCTCCGTCTCCTCGAAGTCCTCGACCAGATCCCCCAGATAGGGCAATGGCGGCAGGATCACCAGGCGCACCCCCGGCAACGGCAGGCCAGCGGCCACCTGCCCCACCAGATCAGTGGCGAATTGACGGCTGCCATGCAGCTTCCAGTTACCCGCAACGATTTTTTGGCGCATTCAGGCATAACTCCGCGGTAAAAAGTATCGGCAAAGGATAGCCGATATGCAGACATCGGCAGGACAAACTGCGGACAACGGAAGACAAGATGCAGAAACGCCGCCGGGCCAAGGCCACGGCGGCGTCGATGCGACTGCTGCTGGAACCAGCGCCGGCTTACTTCAACTTGATCTCGCGCAGGCGCTCTTCAAGGAAGCCGTGGGCGGTGATCGCCTCCGGGTAGCGGCTCGGGTTTTCCGCAGTGATGCACGAGGGCAGCACGTCGATCAGGAAATCCGGGTTCGGGTGCAGGAAGAACGGCACCGAATAGCGCGGCTTGCGTGCCAGCTCACCCGGAGGATTGACCACGCGGTGGATGGTGGACGGGTACACATGGTTGGTCAGGCGCTGCAGCATGTCACCGATGTTGACCACGATGGTGTCGGCGTCGGAGGTGAACGGCACCCACTCACCCTCATGCGACTGCACTTCCAGACCAGCCGCACTGGCACCGACCAGCAAGGTGATGAAATTGATGTCGCCATGGGCGCCAGCGCGCACATTGGGGATATCGTCGGTGGTGATCGGCGGGTAGTGGATCGGGCGCAGGATCGAGTTGCCGTTGTTGGTCTTGTCGGCGAAATAGTCCTCCGGCAGGCCGATGTGCAGGGCCAGCGCCGACAGCACGCGTGAGCCCAGCTGATCGAGCTTCTGGTACAGGCCATAACCATGCTCCTTGAAGCCCGGCACTTCGCTCGGCCACAGGTTCGGCGGCATCACCTCGCGATACTTGGAGTCGTCGGCGATCTCGCGGCCGATGTGCCAGAACTCCTTCAGGTCGAAGTGCTTGGAGCCCTTGGCGGTTTCCACGCCAAACTGGGTATAGCCACGCGCACCGCCACCGCCAGCGATGTGGTACTGCTTCTTCACATCTTCAGGCAGCGCGAAGAATGCCTTGAACACGTCATACGCGGCGTCGATTTCCGCCTGCGGAATGCCGTGGTTGCGAATACCCGCAAAACCCCACTGCCGATACGCCGCGCCAAGTTCGGCCACGAAGGCGTCACGGTCGGTATCGAAACGGGTGATGTCGAGGGTGGGAATGCGGGAACTCATACAAAACTCCAAGAAAGGGAACGGGACGCCGGCTATTGGAACCGACATCCCGGCAACACCACTATGATCCAGCTCAAACCTGTGCGGCAGCCGAACGAACCGCGTCAGCCAGCGCCTCAAGCGTAGCGCTCATCAGCCCGGCTTCGTCGGCCTCGACCGTGACCCGCACCACCGGCTCGGTACCCGACGGCCGCAGGAACGCCCTGCCCCGCCCGGCCACCGCGGCCTGCGCCGCCGCCAGCGCAGCCTGCACCGGCGCACTTGCAACCACTTCGCGCGCACCCGTCTCCAGGCGCACATTGATCGTCTTCTGCGGCACCATCGCCAGCCCCTGCAGCGCCTGCCGCAGGTTCACGCCGGCACCACCGAGCACTTCCAGCACCTGCAAGGCACTGACAATGGCGTCACCGGTGGTCGCCCGGTCCAGGCATAGGATGTGGCCAGAGGCTTCACCACCGAGCACACCATTGCCCTCAACCAGGGCCTGGTGGACGTAGCGGTCGCCAACATTGGCGCGGACGAAGGGAATACCCAGACGCTCCAGCGCTTGCTCCATCCCGTAGTTGGTCATCAAGGTGCCGACTACCGGCCCACGCAGCCGGCCATTGGCCTGCCATGCCTTGGCCAGCACGTACAGCAAACCATCGCCGTCCACGGCAGCACCGGTGTGATCGACCATCAACACGCGGTCGCCATCGCCATCGAAGGCGATACCGATATCGGCACCGACCTCGGTCACCTTGCGCGCCAGGCTGTCGATATGCATCGAGCCCACGCCATCATTGATGTTGATGCCATTCGGCTCGGCACCGATGGCGGTCACTTCCGCACCCAGCTCGCGGAACAGCAACGGCGCGACATGATAGGTAGCGCCATGGGCGCAATCGAGCACGACCTTGAGCCCGCGCAGATAGAAATTACGCGGCACACTGGCCTTGCAGAACTCGATGTAACGGCCGACCGCATCACGCGCGCGTACCGCCTTGCCCAGCTGCTCGGACTCCACCGTCGAGAACGGCTGATCCATCGCCGCTTCCAGCGCCAGCTCGGTGGCGTCATCGAGCTTCTCGCCTTCGGCGGAGAAGAACTTGATGCCATTGTCGTAGTGCGGGTTGTGCGAGGCACTGATGACGATGCCGGCATCGGCGCCCAGTGTATGTGCCAGGAATGCGACGGCCGGCGTCGGCATCGGCCCGATCAGCTGCACGTTGGCGCCTGCGGCAACCAGACCCGCCTCCAACGCCGACTCGAACATATAGCCGGAGATGCGCGTGTCCTTGCCGATCACCACGGTCGGCTGCTGACCACCACTGCGGGCGACCAGCACACGACCCAGCGCATTGCCAACACGCAGCACGAAATCAGCGGAAATGACGCCCTTGCCGACCCGGCCGCGGATGCCGTCGGTGCCAAAATACTTGCGCGCACTCATCAGGCAGCGACTTCCTCGTGCTGCGGCTGACGGCCCAGCATGGCCAACAGCTCGGCCAAGCGGTCACGCATCTCGCGGCGATCACAGATCTGGTCGATCGCGCCGTGCTCCAGCAGGAACTCCGAACGCTGGAAACCTTCCGGCAGCTTTTCGCGCACGGTCTGTTCAATCACGCGCGGACCGGCAAAGCCGATCAGCGCCTGCGGTTCGGCGATATTGATGTCGCCGAGCATTGCGAACGAGGCCGACACGCCACCAGTGGTGGGATGGGTCAGCACCGAGATGTACGGCAGGCCGGCTTCGCGCAGCTTGGCCAGTGCCGCCGAGGTCTTGGCCATCTGCATCAGCGAGAACAGGCCTTCCTGCATGCGCGCGCCGCCAGAGGCGGAGAAGCACACGTAGGGGCAGCCGATTTCCAGCGCCGTCTCAGCCGCCAGCGTGAAACGCTCGCCGACCACCGAGCCCATCGAACCGCCCATGAAGGCGAAGTCGAACGACGAGGCTACCAGCGGGCGGCCCTTCAGCAGGCCGCGCATGGCGACCAGCGCGTCGTACTCACCGGTGTTCTTCTGGCTGGCCTTGATGCGCTCGATGTATTTTTTCTGGTCCTTGAACTTGAGCACGTCGGTCGGCCCAAGGCGGGCGGCGATCTCGCTGGTGCTGTCAGCATCAAACAACGAGGCCAGGCGAGCGCGCGCGCGAATAGCCATGTGGTGCCCGCACTTCGGGCAGACCTCCAGGTTTTCTTCCAGCTCCGGGCGGTACAGGGCCGCGCCGCAGCTGCTGCATTTTTCCCACAGCCCCTCGGGGACGCTGCGTTTTTTGGAGGGCGTGTTGTCGGTACGGATGCCGGACGGCATCAACTTGCTGAGCCAACTCATGCGGGATGACAATTCCGTTCAGGGTGGCCTCGCGGCCACGACAGGGCCCACAGTCTAGCTCACCACTGCGACCAAGTCGCAGCACCGGATCTGGCGCAATCCCTACTGGTACGTATGTTTGGCGGCAGTCCTGGGTCCTGTAGTGCCGAGCCATGCTCGGCAAGGGGCCTTGCCGGGGAAAGCCCATGCCTGTCTCTTATACACATCAGACTCTGACGACGACGGAGAGAGTGTAGATCTCGG